>CAZWJB010000133.1:0-4299 GCA_964634485.1 uncultured Thiohalobacter sp.
CCCTGCCCGACAAACAGAAAGGCGAACAGCTGGTACTGGTCACCGAACACAGGGACGCCGAACGCAGCGAGCTGCTGGCTTTTGCCCGCTCGAAGGGGATCAGCGAACTCAACGTACCGAAGAAATTTATCCCGGTCGACAAACTGCCATTGATGGGTACCGGGAAAACAGACTACCCGGCGGTACAGAAACTTGCGGAAGAAGCACTGACCTAGGGTGTCAGACGCATAAAATCGAGCGTCCTTTGTTCCAGGTACGGATAGAAAGGATTCCAGCGTAACCGCAGCATAGCTGAAGCGGATACGCGAAGCACCCCGCGCTCTCCGCGCCATGCCAGATTCCCCAGACGAATACCCGGGCTCTTGCCCGCATCCGGACCACCGTAGAGTGGGTCCTGTGCGGGCATAGGCATGGCCAGATGGGACAGCGAGTATACTTCTTCCGGCCAGCTGAATTCCGTTGCTATCGTGGTCACCTCGGCATCACCCGGCTCTTTGTGCCGAATAACGATGTCGCGACTCGTCTGGTCGCGGTTGGTGGCTACACTGACAGCGAATGGCAGGCTGGCATCACCCAGCAATGCATCGATCTGCGGACCAGGATCCTTTGCCAGAATATACCCCAGTCGGGTAATTCTATTGATATCGAACAACACCAGCTCGTGACCGCCGACAGGCAGACGCTTGAAGAATCCGCGCACCAGGTCCGTTACCGATACGGTACCATCGACGGCAGACTGAAATGCCAGCACACGCGGGAATCGCTTCAGGTCAGCCTCACTCAGCGAATTGAAGTGTGACTGGACCTCGGTGGTTAACCGGTACACCAGGTCACCTGCATTAATGGCAAAGGAACCGTACTTGAACGGATCATACTCGGGCAACAGGACATTCCATTCCAGCTTCTGCAGCCCCAGCAGGTGGCCCAGCCGCGACTGCCAGACAGCGAATGCGGCGGCCGAGCTTACGCCGATGGCTGGCGAGAACAGCACCAGCCCGCTGACCGGTGGCAAGTCAGGATCTTCCAGCGCCGACAGCGCATAATGTACGGCCAACGCGGCACCGTTGGAATAGCCGACGATGTAGACCGGTTTGTCACCCAGCGTGTCGTGCAGGTGCTGCATGGCCAGTTGTACCGCTGCCGCCATATCTTCCCAACGCACGCCTGTGAGCCCCACCGGCGCAGTACCATGGCCCGGGATCCGCAACCCGAGTACCGAGGCGCCTGAAGCCTGCAGACGCTGACCCAGACTGCGCAGGCTGTAGGGTGAGTCCGACATGCCGTGCAGCAGCAATACGCCTGCACGCGGGGAATCAACGCTCAGTTCGAAACTATGGTTCCAGTTGGTTGGCCAGCGGGCGGGATCTGACAGGCTGCCACTGTTGTAGCGATTGATGTCGTGTTTGTCCTCCGGCTGTATCTGCGCATAAACCCGCTCTTCGAGCTGCGCAAACAACCGCTCTTCCAGTGCCAGGTACTCTGCAAAGCTGTGTACCGCTGAATCCTCTGTGAACTCGGCGTCGAGATCCGCCTGGTGCCAGACCTTGAGGTCAGGCCGGCTGTTGAGATACAGCACAGCAGCAATAAGCAGCACTGCAAAACCACCGACAAGCCCAATTACAACCGCCTTGACGACGCGCTTAATAATATTAAGTGCCAGCATCTTCACAGAAATCAGAACCGCTGTATCGACTTGCCGATCAACTTGTCTCTGACCTTCCAGTACAGGCTACCCGGATTGACAACGATAATGAAAATCTTGCGCATCCGGTCCTCGGGACAGCTGATCTTCCTGACCGCGTGCCAGCCTCGATTGCTGCGCTCCAGAATTGCACTCACGTTACCCAGCGACCGGCATGGAATCTCGCGTTCAAAGTCTTCGAAAGCCGGCGCGGAGTTACAGTCCAGCCTCCCACCATCATCCAGCACCAGGGTTTCCCCGCCCCAGGCCGGATCCCAGTCTTCTTCGGAATTGAAATAGAACAGGTGGGAACCGTGCTCGCGTTTTGCATCGCAGTGCGGCGAGACTGAACAGCCGCTTGGGGCATAGTGCCAGTGAAAACGGAACTCCGGCTTGCGGGCGTTGAACAGCCTGGCAATATTGCCGCGGTAGCGGTCACTGCACAGCTCGGTAATGAATTCCCGCCATGGTTGCGGAATATCAGCCTCGTTCTCTTCCGAATATTCCAGCGAGTAGCGATCGTGCGGCTTCTGCCCGGCGCGGCGTTCATAGCCGAACTTCTGCTCGAACAGTGAGATGTCCGGCATATTCGTCCGCAAACTCTCGTAGCCTTCATCCGTAAGCAACTTGTCCGGATTTGCCCAGGGATAGGGTTTCTGATTGCGGAAAGTTTCTGTATCAATGGCTTCCAGAACACTAAAGTCGAGATATCTGGTCATTTTACTCATACCGTTAAGGGAGGGGTACGTTCTGCGACTTCAAGCGCGTCGTGTCGCACGTGGTTACGTTTCATCTCGTCGCGCAGCATGGATTCGCTGACGATGCCCTTCTCCAGGGCTTCGTTCAGCAGGCCGAAGAAGAATCGCTCCTGGTTCGGATCAGGATGTTCCCTGTAACGCCCAAGGAAGGCATATTCTCCGAACAGGCGCGCACGCAAGCTGTTCAGGCCAGCCAGCAGCGGATATTTTTTCAGCTTGTCGGCAGGGGTGTAGTCCACCGGCAAACCGGTCTTCCAGGGCTGCGTCCTGCGCTTCGTATTGTGCAGCATACGCGTCTGTTCGGTCAGGCGGTCGAAGTCGTTCCACTCCGGCTCAAAGTAGCCGACATTATCCGGCGGCTCGTGGCGCAGACTGATCCACTCTTTATAATCCCGCTTGAACTCAAACAGTTCATCAAATTCCTGTTCACAGTTCCAGTGCCTGAGTTTCGCGCAGTCCATCAGCATCACGCTGGTTGCGACGCTTTGTGCTTTTTTCCTGTTAGCCGAACGGTAACGGCCCATCACGGCCTTGTCCTGCATGTCCCGGACGAGCAATTCGTGGACATCGCCTACCGCAAACACATCCGGATCGATGAGCAGCGCCCGCCCTTCGTATCCCATCAGTTTTGGCGGCATAAACCGCAACGGCGTGAATGATTGCAGGTCATCCATACGCCAGACACGCGTAACACCACCGCGCAAAAAAGGCCGCCCTTCCCTGGCCTGCAGAAACGGATGGTCCTCAACACGGATGAACTCAACGTCAAACTCATCGGCGTGCGCAGAATTGCGCCGTAGCGAATAGGCCGACAGCTGCGCGCCCAGCCACTGACGTTCGTTGGTATGTATAAAGACGCATTTTTTCATGCGCCTCAGCCTCCGGAAGCCGCCTTGCCAGAGGTTTCAGTACCCAATGGTTCCGGTGCTTCTTCACCATAACCGAAAACCCCGGACAGCCGGGTATTCACCATCTCATCAATTTTCGCGACCTGCTCATCGTCAAAATAGTCCCGATAGCCGCCGACTTTCGCGCGCCGCACCTTGTAGGAATGCGGATTACTGGGGTCCTTCGCCTTTACCCGGCTGCCACTGCGCCAGAAATAGTTTTCCTTTTCGAGTTTGCGCAGGTTTTCAACGGATGAGAATTCGACGGTCTCGCGGATCAGTTCGTCATCGGGATCCATACCCAGAAACCTGATAATGCGCGGCAGTTCCTTCTCAGGCTGCACACGCATATCCTCGTAGCGCACCATCAACAGATTCTCGATTTTCGGCAGCTCGCGCGCCCAAAGGTTCAGGAAGTCGATAATGCGCGGTACACCGCAATCCGGATTCATGACGAAATCATAGATCGATACATCCGACCCGGCAGGCGGATAACGGTTCATGGCCATCTTGTCGGGACGCATCCGGTATTTCCACTGGAAAAACTGGGACACTGCAACATCCTGTGGACGGCGCACCAGCAGAACCACCTTTTTATTGTAGAAATCCTTCTTGCTGTCGACGTTGCCGGTATAAGTACGCAGATAGTTGTCATGGGTAAAGAATATGCGCGGTACCGCCGCATTGATTTTATGAAAGTTGTCGAACCCCATCAGGATGCGCTCCGGAAGCGCGTAGGTCTGCTGGTAGTAACGCGACAGCATAACCCGCATCCAGGTGCGCCCACTCTTGCCATATGAAGCAAAAACATACTCGCATAACAGATGCTTGCGATACTCCTCCTGACCACGCCGCCAGCGATCCAGGGCAATGGCCTGCTTCTGCGGCAGAAACACCGACACCGCCCGTACCAGCCAGCGCTTGAGCCGCTTGATAATAATGTGCATCCGAAAACCTCCTGCAAAACCAGTTT
>CAZWJB010000134.1:0-4270 GCA_964634485.1 uncultured Thiohalobacter sp.
CCCGTAGTGATCAGCGGGTAGCAGATTGCCCAGAGTATGATGACAACCAGCACCTGAGTCAGATCCCGCGCGGGGATAGCCGCCTCTGCCTGCAGCGCAGTATGCGCTTTCACATACCGGGCCTTTGGTCAGACACTTGCATATGTCGCTCACAGCGACACCAGGTGCAGTCACAACCTTCATGCACCTGTAACAGCGGCTTGTAGCGCCGTGATGCGACGGCGTAATACCAGGCACGCTTCCACAAACTGGGGGCATAGACGTTTTGCATCCAGGTGCGTATATCCTGTCCCTGCGGGTATTTTCGCAGGGCTGCTGCATAGCCGCGATCACTCATCCGGTCATAAAACCAGCGGTTGGTTGCCGCTGTCTGGTGATAGGCACGCAGGCGTTGCTTCCAGACTCGCTCATAACGGGCGGGGTCATCGTCCGCAAGCGCTCGCCCTGCCTCCGCACCGGATATCAGTGCCCAGCGAATACCGAAACCAAACAGCGGGTCCTGAAAACCTGCCGATTCGCCCGCATACAGAATATTCCCCTTGCGCGCTGTACGCGGTAGCGAGAAGTTACCACCGCCGCCAAAGCGGCGGGGATTATGCATGCTGACGCCGACCTTTTCGGTATAAAATTCGACACACCTTTCCAGGTAACGGCGCTCATTGTGAAAATCGTCGAACAGGCAGCTTGCCAATGTGCCACGACCTTTGCAGATGAGCAGATAGGCGTAACCCCTGGGTGCCAGTTGGTCGGATATGGCTGCATAAGCGCCATCCGCCATATCTGTCTCAAATAAATAGCCGGCGGCAATTGCGTCCGCTCGGCGTGGCCCCTGGGTCACAATTCCACCTGCGGGAAGATGGTGCAACGTTTCGCCAAATCGGATTTCAACACCGACATCAAGGGCCTGTTGTTTCAATGCCGTATCGAGACAACCTGCCTCGCTGCCACGCCGGATCAGATAGAATAAAGGCTGCGTTGAACGAAATTCGCGAGATGTACCATCGGGGGAAAAGCAGGTCACCTCGTGAAACGGGGTATGCTCGAACCCGCCATCGATACCCAGTGAGGCCAGTTCCTCGAGCACATCGGCATCTGTGGTCCAGTTCTCGAGACCCTGAAAGTCACCGTGAAAACGTTTGCCGACATCCTCGCGCCGCTCATAGACACAAGCTGCCCGCCCGGCACCTGCCACGGCGAGCGCCGCGGCGAGTCCGGCCGGGCCGGCACCGGATATCTCGATGGCTGGTCTGGATGACAAACTTATCCTCCAGCAGCCTGACTTTCGTCACAAAAACACGAAGGCTTATTAAAATGCTGGCCTGCATAACTTTCCAGCATCTGTTCCAGTAAAGCTGCAGGATCCCCTTCGTAAATCATCTGCGCGCCGGTCTTCTTGCCAATATGTTCAATCACGGCGGGTATGTCACCAGTGATGCCTCCACTGCCCTCAAGCACGCCGATTAGCTTGCCTTCTTCATAGGCAATGGCGAATTCGCCCAGGGTTCCTGAACGTCCGCCGACAATAACGACCATATCACTGGAACGAATATTGATAACCTCACGTCCCATCATCCCACTCCCGGTATAGATCAGAACATCAAAAGCATCCGCAGGTGAATGGTATTTGTAAATATGCTCGTCCAGGCTTAATGCCGGCGAGATACCAACCGAAAGCCCGCCATGTGTACGCGCCCCCATGGCGCACTCATAAGGCAGGCCGGGACAGGCACCGGTAATCAATATCAAACCATGCTCGGCTATGGTTTCTCCCAGCAGGTGGACACGCTGCTTCACTGGATCGGTCTCATCATCTCCTGCCGAACCCATGACCCCGACGCATAAGCGCTCAGCCTGGAAATTGCGACGATAGCGCTCAGGTTCAGCAATGAACTTGTCACGGCAGTTGTTACTGCAAAAATAGTAACCGCGCCCTTCGTCAATCGTCATCGCAGCTGCCTCGCGCAGCTCAATATTCATCAAACAAACCGGATCCCGCACCATGATGCATTCCTTGACTGATTCTTCAGCCATCTGCTAGCGGATGTAAGCCTCCGTCGCATAGCGACGCATCATCCGGTGACTATTAAAGAAAGTGGCATTTTTTACGATCGCCCCTTTCATCACAGCGATCCACCCCGCACGGTCGTGGTAGTACAGGGGAAACACCTTGTGCTCGAGCTTGTCATACAGGGATTCAGCGTCATGATCGCTTTCTGCTTCGCCGCTGTTGCCGACTGCCCAACCCGTGACGTCTTCTATACAACCCTCAATCCACCACCCATCCAGTACACTGAGGTTGGGCACACCATTAAAGGCTGCCTTCATACCACTGGTCCCGGATGCCTCCAGCGGCCGTAACGGTGTGTTCAGCCATACGTCTACGCCGGAGACCAGGGCACGAGCGATATCCATATCGTAATTTGGCAGGTAGGCGATGGGTATCACGTCAGCCAACTCCCTCATGTGCGTATGCAACGCCTGAATCAGGTGCTTGCCTCCTTCGTCCTGCGGGTGTGCCTTGCCTGCCAATACAATCTGCAATGGAGAATGTTGCGCCAGCGCTTTTAAACGGTTCAGATCAGTGAACAGAAGATCAGGACGTTTATACGCCGTCATGCGCCGCGCAAATCCCAGGGTCAGCACCTCCGGATCGAATCTTACCGGGGTTAACGAGGCCACCTTCTCGATCAGCTGTAACTTGGCCAGTTGATGTGCGTCCCATACCTCCTGTTCCGAGATACAGCAATCAGTACGCACCAGTAACTCCGGTTCGTGACACCAACTGGGCATATGAGCGTCAAACAGTTTGCGAAAACTGTCACTGGACCATGTAAAGGGATGTACGCCATTCGTGATGGCATGAACCTGATAACCAGGGAACATGGAACGGGAGACTTCGGCATGACGTTTCGCAACACCGTTCACGTATTCACTCAGATTCAACGCCAGACACGTCATGTTCAGATTGTCTTCACCAGCCATTTGTCTCAGCGTTCTGTCGTCAACGGCAGGTTTCATCACTTCGTAGACCAGGCGGTAATCGAAACGATCGTGCCCGGCCTCTACCGGCGTATGCGTGGTAAAGCAGCAGCGTTCCCTGACCCGCGGCAGATCATATGGCGATTCTCCGGCTCGCAGGTCTTCCGAGGGATAGGCATAACGGCGCAACAACTCCAGTGCCAGTAGTGCCGAGTGCCCCTCATTCATGTGGTACTGGCGCACAGCAAAACCGGTTGCCTGTAACAGCCGGATCCCTCCAATTCCCAGCACCATTTCCTGCTTGAAGCGGTAACGGTTATCGCCACCGTATAATTGATTTGTTATTGCGCGATCATCTGGATGGTTTTCATCAAAGTCTGTGTCGAGGAGGATAACCGGCTGGCGTCCGTTCATATGTCCTTCGAGGATATATACCCAGCCACCGACCCAGACGGTACGGTTTTCGATAGTCAGCGCAACTTTGGCTGACAGGGGCGAAGCCCATTGCGCCGGGTCCCAGATGTCAGGACTTTCTGTTTGCCAACCTGCTTCGTTGAGCTCCTGGCGAAAGTAGCCCTGCCGGCTGACCAGCGTGACGGCAACCATGGGTAGTTCCAGGTCTGCTGACGAACGCAACGTATCACCGGCGAGTACACCGAGTCCGCCGCTATAGGTAGGGATTTCATTGCGCAGTGCAATTTCCATCGAAAAATAGGCAATGCGCGGTTCGTGAATGAATTCATCCAGCATTGCTTTTATCTCCTTGCCATAAAAACAGCTTCAGAATCATTGTACTTACCCGGGACTCGCCCGGTAACTGCATATCAATCACGATCATGTCCACACCCACACCACCGGAGCTCAGTACGACACCAATACGAACCGTGGATTTCATGCCGCTGGCAGCAGACCTGATTCAGGCATGAATGGTGCCCACCGAATGACGATTCCATCCTGTCAGTTTTTCCTGTACGTCCTGCCACCACATTGTAAATTGGCACCCAGATCAGTGCGAAATACCAGCCGTAGGCCCAGGATTCAACCAGTCCGAGAAAGAAACTCTTTGCGCTCAGCCATTCAAAGCCGGGCAAAAGGTCCTGCCAGGCCCTGCATGTTCGCCATGTTTTCCATGCCCCATGCGGGAGCCACAACCGAGCCGCATCATGAGATAGAATAAACCCGCAAAAAGCAGTATCGGCGCCATCAGCACGGTGAGCAATGTCGGCCATTGCACCAGGAAGCCGGTAATGACCAGGAACAGGCCGACGTTAAACGCCGCTATCACCCACAT
>CAZWJB010000135.1:0-4193 GCA_964634485.1 uncultured Thiohalobacter sp.
CGGAGCGTGGCAAGCACCATCTGTTTGGAAGTGTTCAGTACTTCAACGTTGCTCTGATAGGAGCGTGATGCGGAAATCATATTGGCCATCTCGTCAACCATATTGACGTTAGGCTTGAAAATGTAACCCTCAGCGTTTGCCAGCGGATTATCGGGCTGGTACTGCTGTTGCAGCTGACCCTGGCTTGTGTAGATACCATCGACCTTGACGCCTACGCTGGCGCCATCACCCCGCAAAGACTGCATCACAGCGGAAAATACCGGGTGGCGTGCGTGGTAGGTTGATTCCTCTGTCCCACCCGCACTCTGCGCATTGGCCAGATTGCTGGATGTCACGTTCAGGCGCACACTCTGCGCACTCATGGCGGATCCGGCGATATCAAATACGTCCAGTAAAGACATTTATCATTCTCCCTTGATCGCCAGCCTGAGGCCTTTGAACTTGCCGTTTAAAAAAGTCAGTGTCGACTGGTAGCGCATGGAATTCTTGGTGAACTCCGCCGTTTCGACCTGGGTATCAACGGTATTGCCATCGATGGATGGCTGCATCGGAACACGATAGAGTTTTGCAGCCCCGGACATGGCCGAGGAAGCACCACCCAGGTGTGCCCCCTGCGTGGTTTTCAGGGAAATCTGCTGACCACCGGCTTTTGCGAGCACACTGCGGAAGTCGATATCACGCGCCTTGAAGCCCGGTGTATCGGCATTGGCCAGATTGGAGGCCAGCAGGCTGGAACGCTCTCCGTAGAGCGTCAGATTTCCCGGTAAAATTCCCAGCGCCTTGTCAAAACTGATCGCCATTTCGCCTCCTGCAATTCACGTCTGCAGGATTATCAGCAACCCTCGTGCCAACTGCTGCTATTGGCCAGGAATCATAGGCTTAGAGAATTTACGGGGTTCCGGTACGGCGACCGGCGGCAAGCCTTGACCGCAAGGCGGCAATAATTTGCGATCAGGAGACCAGGGGGACGATTACTTCTTTTGGTACACCACGCCCGGACTGCAGCGCACCATATCGAATGCGTCCGAATACTGGGTGATGGCTTCAGAGGCGCCGAGAAACAGGTAGCCGCCCGGGCTCAGAATATCCGCCATACGGCTGATAATGTCGACCTTCGATTCCGAAGAAAAGTAGATCAGTACATTACGGCAGTAGATAACATCGAAGCGGCCGAGCGCCGAGTAAGTGGATAACAGGTTGCCGCGGGTAAAACGTACCCGCCTGCGGATATCCTCCCGAACCTGCCAGCGTTCCTCCCAGTGGTTGCTGTCTTTCCTGAAATACCGCGCCCGGGTATCCGCCGGCAAACCCCGCGCAACTGCCATGGCGTCGTAATAACCGGCTTTGGCTTCGCCCAGAACACTGGGCGAGATATCGGTTGCCACGATCTGTACATCTACAGTACTGCCAGGGTTCCTGGTCAGATAATCCTGGACGGACATACTGACCGAGTAGGGCTCCTGACCGGTAGAACAGGCTGCCGACCACACGCGCAGCGAGCGCTGTTTGCGTTTTACGTACTTGGGAAGAATATGTTCGGATAATATCCTGAAAGGATGGTTATCACGAAACCAGAACGTCTCGTTGGTCGTCATAGCCTCGACGACCTGCTCACGCAAGACGCCGCCGGCACGCTCCTTGCGCAGCTGACCCACCAGTTCCCCGAGTGAGACCATCCCGGCCTCGCTGACCACCCTGCCGAGCCGGCTCTGCACCAGGTAGTGCTTGTTTGCCCCCAGCAGAATTCCGCAGGCGTCTTCGAGGAACTGACGAAAGTCCTCGTACTCGTCAGTGCTGATACGTGCCAGTGTCAAACCAACAAATCCTTTTCACTTGTCCAGGCACCGTGCAAAGAAACATCACACGGCGTGTTGTGCCGGGCTATACCGTCACGCAGTGCTTGTATCCTGCCAGCACTTCAGCCGGGTGAGTACGGATTTAGCCAGCACATCCGGCTGGAACTTGGCAATAAAGTCGTCAGCACCCACCTTGTCGACCATAGCATTGTTGAACACGCCACTCAGTGAAGTATGCAACAGGATATGCAGATCGCTCATACGCGGGTCCTTGCGCACTTCGGTGGTGAAGGTATAACCATCCATCTCGGGCATTTCAATATCGGATATAACCATGAACAGGCGCTCGTGCAGTGGTATTTCGTCTTCATGGTCCGCCCACCGCCTGAGCACTTCCAGGGCCTGCTTGCCATCATTCGCCAGCACACACTCTACACCCAGCTGCTCCAGGGTACGCTTGATCTGATTACGCGCTACCGAAGAATCATCCGCCACCAGAACGATCGGCTTGCGCCCTACCTCATCCTTCTGTTCTACCGCCTGCTCGACGAATTCCCGGGAGACTTCCTCATCCCAGCCAATCACTTCGGCAAGCACTTTTTCCACGTCGATTATTTCCACCAGCTCGTCGTCCACCTTGCAGACTGCGGTCAGATAGTTATCATCGCCAATACCTTTTGGTGGTGGCAGGATTTCTTCCCAGTTCATATTAACGATACGGTCAACTCCACCCACCAGAAACCCCTGCACGTACTGGTTGTATTCGGCAACAACAACGAAATTATCCTGCGGGTTATCAACACCACGACCACCAATCGCCATGCTCAGGTCCATCACCGTGACCATGCGACCACGCATATTGGCAATACCACGAACCACGTTATGCGAATCCGGAATATGGGTCAGTGCAGGACACTGAACCACTTCCTGCACCTTGAATACATTGATTCCAAACAGCTGTTTCCCATCCAGGCGGAACAGCAGCAGCTCCAGTCGATTGTGACCGGCCAGCCGGGTACGCATATCTACATTGGCCAATACGCCGCTCATGGCTCTTACTCCCTATATATGGTGGTTGGGCAATTTCATGCCGGGCTATCGGCTTTGCAGAGTGAAGCTTGACCGCTTGCATAGTGTGGCATGCCAATTGCAACTCCCTGTTCAGGTACTGTTCCAGGGAATGATCCAATGAAAAAGCAATACAAAATATCAAGTTTTTTTATACTGTTAGCGATTCTCGCCGGGCAACCGGCCAAATCCTTTGCCGCCGCTGCGGCAAGCCAGTGGCAAAGCCATGCCGCCATCCACAACACAGCGCAAAGTTTTCTCGACGCATTTGCCAGTACCCAGCATCAGGGGCACCGCAGCGAGGTCAGGCTGGGTAAACTCGATTCCCGGCTGCGCGTAAAAACCTGTGATTCAGCACTGGAAGCCTTCATGTCACCTGGCGGACGGACAACGGGCAACACAACCGTCGGTGTGCGTTGCCCCGATGTCGGTGGCTGGAGTATATACGTAGCCGCCCGTATCGATGTATTCGCCCCGGTGCTGGTCGCCCGCCAGCCGCTGGCACGTGGCGCCACCCTGCAGGACACCGATCTCGAGCTGGTCGAACGCAACCTGTCCAACCTGCCCTACGGCTACTACACCGACAGTCAGTCGATCGCCGGACAACTGGCAAAGCGCACCATTCATGCAGCAACCGTCATAACGCCGCAGATGTTACAGGCACCGAAACTGGTAAAACGCGGCCAGCGGGTAACACTGATCATCGAAACCGGCCCGCTCAAGATACGCAGCACCGGCAAAGCCATGAGTGACGGGAGATTCGGAGATCTGGTAAACGTTAAGTCCGATGGCTCCCTGCGGGTGGTCAACGGAATCGTGATCTCACCGGGCGTCATAAAAGTGGCGCTTTAGTGACATGGCGCCAAAAAGAGTCTAAAGTTATTGAAAGCAGTGACGATATTGTGACTGTAACATTCGTAAGTTTAACTTTGAGGACTCGAAATGGAGATTGAAAACAACCGTATAGCATCGCTCGTGACACCAGCAAGCGGTCAGGGTGCGCCGGTTGAAAACCAGGGCAAGGAGAATACAAACTCCTCATCTGCAGAATCCGGTAACACCAGCAGCAGCTCGGATCGGGTCAGCCTTACTGGCGCGGCCCTCCAGCTTCAGGAACTTGAAACCCGGCTTGCCAGCGAGCCAGTCGTGGACAGCCAGCGCGTCGAAGCTGTTCGTAGCGCGGTCGAGAACGGCACCTTTACCATCAATCCGGAACGGATTGCCGAAAAACTGATGAGTCTTGAAGAGGCTCTGACTGACGCGAGGTAATCGCCATCATGCACGCTGAAGGGACACAGCATCCATTGGAAAAGGTACTGGCACAGGAAG
>CAZWJB010000136.1:0-4184 GCA_964634485.1 uncultured Thiohalobacter sp.
GAATGTCTTAACCAGAAGGAGTTCCTGAAGCACCGCGAGCAGGCTTCTGATGAAACCGCCTGGCTGGTGCATCCTGAGAGACATGCTATGCTGATATTTACGCGGTCTAGTCAACCGGTTTGGTAAGACAAGCTCATGAAGCATGTGGCGCGGTTATGTTTTCTTTTTCTCACGCTCCTTGTGAGCTGGGCGCTGGCCGACACGGCCAGTGAATACCGCGAGCAGCGTGAACAGCTGATTAACTCGATTGAACAGAATGTCCGCGAAACCAGTACCTACCTGGACAAGGACAGGCTGGACCCGCGCGTCATGCAGGCCATGGCCAGGGTGCCGCGCCACGAGTTTGTCCCCGCGTCTGAAAGGCGCTACGCCTATGAAAACCGGCCATTGCCGATCGGTTACGGGCAAACCATTTCACAGCCGTATATTGTCGCCATCATGACCGACCTTCTGAAGCTTGAGCCGGGTGACCGGGTGCTGGAAATCGGCACCGGCTCCGGCTACCAGGCGGCGGTTCTCGCCGAGCTGGTGCAACAGGTCTACAGCATTGAAATCATCGGCGACCTCGCCCGGCGTGCGCGCGGTGTGCTGGACCGGCTAGGGTATAAACAGGTCAAGACCCGGGTCGGGGACGGTTACTACGGTTGGCAGGAACGGGCGCCTTTTGATGCCATTATAGTCACTGCGGCCGCCGATCATGTGCCTCCACCGTTGATCAAACAGCTCAAGCCGGGCGGCCGTATGCTGATACCGGTCGGCAGTCGTTTTATGATCCAGCAACTGGTACTGATAACAAAAGGTGATGAAGGCATCACGACCCGGCTGCTGCTGCCGGTGCGCTTCGTCCCACTGACCGGTGAACACTAAGGCAACTCTGATTAATTCGTCATGCCGGCGAAGGCCGGCATCCAGGTCATTGAAACCACTGGATCCCGGCATACGCCGGGATGACGATACCTCAGACCGGCCACCGGTCATAACCATTGCACTGCTTTCAGCCGCGGCTCTCGGTTACGAGATCCTGCTGATCAGGCTGTTTTCCATTATTCAGTGGCACCACTTCGCCTATATGATCATCAGCCTGGCGTTGCTGGGTTATGGCGTGAGCGGTACCTTTCTGAGCTTTACGCAACAGCGTCTTCTGCAGCGCTACCCGTTGACACTGATGCTGAATCTGGCCCTGTTCGCCCTGACCACCCTGCCCTGTTTTCTGCTGGCGCAACACATTCAGTTCAATCCCGAAGCAATGCTCTGGAACTGGCGCGAAGCGCTGCGGCTTACCATGATCTACTTACTCCTGGCCCTGCCGTTTTTTTTCGCCGCCAACGCCATCGCAATCACGCTGTCCCGCTACCGCTCGGTTATCACCCGCATTTATGCCGCGGACCTGTTTGGCGCCGGCATCGGCAGCCTGGCCGTGCTGCTGCTTCTCTATGCCGTACCGCCGCTCCCGGGCCTGTCCGTACTATCGGCCGTCGCTGCAGCCTGCCTGGTGGTCGCGGCTGTGGAATTGCACTTGCCGGGGCGCAACTGGATCACCACGGCGGCGATACTGCTGATGGCTTCAAGCATATGGCTTGGCAACACCTTGCAGCTGGAGCTGTCGCCTTACAAGGCACTCAGCCAGGAGCTGCGTGTCGATGGCGCCCGCATCGTCAACCAGCGTCACAGCCCGCTCGGACTCCTGCACGTGGTCGACAACCCGGTTATTCCACGGCGCTACGCACCCGGCATGAGCCTCAATGCAGCAGCCGGACCCCCGCGGCAACTCGGCCTGTACAGTGATGGTAACAGCCTGGGCGCCATTACCCGTGATACCGGCGAACCACAGTCACTGCAGTTTCTTGACCAGTTAACGTCGGCCCTGCCCTACCATGTGCAGCGTCCGGACTCCGTGCTCATTATTGGCGCCGGCGGGGGCATGAGCGTTCTGCAGGCCGAGTATCATCAGGCCCGCGAGGTCCACGCCGTAGAACTCAACCCGCAGATCATCGAACTGCTGTCTGATGATTATGCTGCCTTCACTAACGACCTTTATCGCCGCCCGGGTGTACATGTCCATGTCGGCGAGGCACGCGGGTTTGTCAGCAAACAGGATACCCGCTATGCACTCATCCAGTTGTCCTTGCAGGACGCCGGTGGTGCTTCATCGACCGGCCTGTATGCGCTGAGTGAGAACTACCTCTACACGACGGAAGCCTTCAAAGCGTATCTCCGGCGCCTGCAATCAGGCGGTTATCTGGCTGTCACTCAGTGGATAAAGTTGCCGCCACGCAACACACTGAAACTGTTTGCGACAGCCATCGATGCCTTGCAGGCCAATGATGTTGAACAGCCCGGCAGACAGTTGATGTTGATCCGTGGCTGGCAGACCAGCACGCTGTTGATCAAAAATGGCGTCTTTACCAGTGACGACATCCAGGCCATGCAGCAGTTTTGCCGTTCACGCGCGTTCGATGTCGCGTGGTATCCCGGTATGCGTGCTGCGGAGGCCAACCGTTACAACCTGCTCAAAGAGCCCTATTTCTACCAGGCAGCACAGGCTCTGCTCGGCCCTGGCAGGCAGTCATTCCTCGACAGTTACAAATTCAATGTAAACCCGGCGACTGACGATCAGCCGTTTTTTTACAATTTTTTCAAGTGGTCCACACTCATGGAAATTCTCAGGCTGCGTGGCCAGGGCGGCCTGCCGTTACTTGAGACCGGTTACCCGGTTATAGTTGCCACCCTGCTGCAGGCAATAGTGCTGAGCCTGGTACTGGTGTTGCTACCGCTGCTGTTAGTAAAAAAACAGGCATCTTCCGGGACAACAGGAACAGGTACTGTGTTACGACTGCGTGTCGTTGCCTACTTTGCTGCAATCGGCGTGGCTTTTCTGTTTATCGAAATTGCTTTCATCCAGAAGTTTATGCGCTTTCTTTATCATCCAGTGTTCACAACTGCGGTCGTTCTGGCGTCATTCCTTGTCTTTGCCGGCCTGGGCAGTGCCTGGTCCCGGCGTTACAGCACGCGCGGCACGCAGCGGGACGGCATGCTGCAGGCGGCCACCGGCATCATACTGACGGGGTTTGCCTACCTGTTTTTACTGGATCCCCTCTTCAACTGGCTGTCAGCCTGGCCGGCTGCGGCCAGAACGGTGGTCAGCAGTCTGTTGATCGCGCCACTCGCTTTTTTCATGGGCTCACCGTTTCCCCTCGCACTCAGCAGCCTGGGCAAACAGGCGTCAACCCTGATCCCCCTGGCCTGGGGCGTCAACGGTTGCGCCTCGGTGCTCAGCGCCGTACTGGCGACACTGCTGGCGATTCACTTTGGCTTCCTTGTTGTTATCGTACTGGCGCTGATGCTCTACGGCGTTGCAGCGTTTGTGTTCCCGGCCACTGAGTACTAACGCTATGCCTGTTCACAACGAAGATATAGCCGCCGTGTTTGACGACATCGCGGACCTGCTCGAGATCGAGGGTGACAACCCTTTCCGGTATCGGCAAAAACCTGGCTGCCGCGGCACGGGTCGGTATCCATTGCCATCGGACCTGCCATTCATCCCCGTGACATCGAGCAACAAACCGGCACAGACGGCTGGAAAGTCGCCATTGCCTTGCGCGAGCGCTGCCGCAAATTCATTCTGCGACACTGCGGGGAGCCCAACCTTGCACAACACCAGGCCCTTCAATCAGTCAAAAATGTGGTGCCTGAATTATGCCCGGCTTTCCGCTTGAGGCTGAGCCTCCTGGCTTGTCATTTCCGGGCTTTCGCTCTTTGTCCATCCCTGCAACAGCAACTGGTCAATTTCCATTTCCGCCTCCAGCCAGTCCTGTTCAGGGCTGCCACCCGTGAACCCACGTTGCTCGGCACGCAAATAGGCGCATTCGGCAATTAACCGGCGCCGGGCATCGACATCGACAGCACCCCCGTGCCCCTGGATCCTGATACCCGGCCACTCCGAGGCTTCAATCCGGGCTTTCAATTTCCCGGCTGCCTTTTCCATTGTGCCCTCGAGTTTGCGCTCGAAATCCGTCTCAAACTCACGCAGACGCTTGCGCAGTGTCTCCAGTTCACCTGACAGTACTTTCATGGTCAGCTTTTCTGCCATTTCCGTGTCCTCCATTCAAAAATTACATTCGACCTGCCCGCCATGTACAGCAACAGTAGCAGCTGTTTCCCGGATAGCAAGATACACCGCCGAC
>CAZWJB010000137.1:0-4147 GCA_964634485.1 uncultured Thiohalobacter sp.
TCCCAGCGCTGCACGGCCTCCTGGCTGATCTTTTCCAGGTAGCTTTCGGTCATGCCGGGATAGTGTTCGAGGAGCATGCCGGACACCGCTTCGCCCTCGTTGAAATCGCGCATGCTGCCGACGAACACTGCTGTAGCACCCGTTTGACCGGCCTGCCCGGCCTGTTCGCGCTGGTATTCTGCCAGGTAAGCCCAGGGATCGAACGCGCGGTCGGAAATCAGTATGGTCACTGCGCGCCACCGGTCACCGGTGGGAAAAAGGCGATTTCGTCACCTTCGCTCACCGGGCTGTCAAACCCCACGTACTGCATGTTTTTTGCAACCAGGATATTGTCTGCAGGAGGTTCTTCCGGTGCGGCCGAGGACCAGACCTGGGCCACAGTCGCGCCCTCTGCCAGCGAAACTTCCAGCGCCGAAACTCCCACGCGTTCGCGCAAGGCTGCAAAAAAACGAACCTGAACCCGCATACAAAACCCCTGATTTGCGTCACTCATCCCGGAGACCTATAGTTACTTCTAACTACAGGTAAAGGTTCCAGAAATCCTGCCATTGCAAGTATACCACGCGTAACTGGAATCAACGCTGTTGACGGACGGTCTGTATGAGCAAGCTGACACATTTCAATGCCTCAGGCGAAGCCCGCATGGTCGACGTCGGAGACAAGGAATCATCCGCACGCCTTGCTGTCGCCGAGGGCCGCATCTGCATGCAGGCGGACACCCTTGCGCACATCCGTGCCGGCAACAACCGCAAGGGTGATGTACTGGGAGTGGCGCGTATCGCCGGCATCATGGCCGCCAAGCGCACCGCCGATCTCGTTCCGCTGTGCCACCCGCTGGCACTCACCCGCGTCGAAGTGGAACTGGAAACCGAAACCTCACCCCCGGCGGTCTACTGCCGGGCCAGTGTGGAGACCCGCGGCCAGACCGGTGTGGAGATGGAAGCATTGACGGCGGTGCAGATTACCTTACTGACGGTTTATGACATGTGCAAAGCGGTTGACCGCGGCATGACCATTGACCAGGTGCGGCTGGTGGAAAAACTGGGCGGTAAATCCGGACACTGGCAACGCACCACGGGCAAATGAGTACACCACTACACCTGCTGATGATCGAGGACAACGAAGACGACGCCGAGCTGCTGCTGGTGAAGCTGCGTCGCGCCGGTTTTGAACCGGTATATACGCGGGTAGACAGTGAAGCCGCAATGCGCGAAGCCCTGCGGGAGCGCGACTGGCAGATCGTGGTCTCCGACTATGCCATGCCGGGGTTCACCGGACTGAAGGCGCTGGGTATCCTGCGTGAGCAGGACAAAGATACCCCCTTTATCCTGGTTTCCGGCACCGTGGGCGAGGAAATAGCCGTCGAAGTAATGCGTACCGGCGCCAACGACTACATCATGAAAGAAAACCTGACGCGCCTGGTTCCGGCAATAGAGCGCGAACTGCGCGAAGCACGCGAACGCTGCGATCGTCGCCGTACCGAGGAAGCGCTGTACCAGGAACGTGAACGCGCCCTGATCACCCTGCATTCGATCGGCGATGGCGTTATCACCACGGACGCCGAAGGCCGCGTCGACTACATGAACCCGGTAGCCGAGAATGTTACCGGCTGGACCTGCGGGGAGGCGCAGGGCTATCCACTCACAGAAGTGCTGCCGTTAATTAACGAAGCCACGCGACACCCCATGAAAAGCCCCGCAGACGTAAGCCTGAGCAGCGGCCGGGTTGTCAACCTCACCGAACAATGCGTATTGATAAACCGCAACGGCCAGGAATTCCATATCGAGGATTCCGCCGCGCCGATCTTTGACCGGGACAACAGCATCATAGGCGCTGTGCTGGTCTTCCACGACATCACACGCGAACGGCGCATGGCACACCAGATGACCTGGCAGGCGACCCATGACAGCCTGACCGGACTCGTCAACCGTAACGAATTCGCCGACCGGCTCACCAGCCTGCTGGCCGGCATGGCGGGCAGCGGCCGCTACGAACATGCCTTGCTGTATCTGGATCTCGACCAGTTCAAGGTGGTGAACGATACCTGCGGTCATGCGGCGGGGGATGAACTGCTCAAACAATTGAGCCGCCTTCTGCGCGCCAGCATTCCTGCCAATGCGTCACTGGCGCGCCTGGGCGGTGACGAGTTCGGCGTCCTGCTGGAAAACGTCAACCTCGATCAGGCCCGGGAGGTCGCCGACCGGCTTCTGCAGCTCATCAGTGATTTCACTTTTCAGTGGGAAGAACAGCGTTTCGATGTCGGCGTCAGCATCGGCATGGTGCCTATCCAGCGCGAAACACAGAACGCATCCTTCGTTCTCAGCGCTGCCGACGTCGCCTGCTATGTGGCCAAGGACGCCGGACGTAACCGGGTGCACGTCTACGAAGAGAGTGATATTGATCTGGGCGAACGTCACAGTGAAATGCACTGGGTGTCGCGCATCAAGCTGGCGCTGGAAGAAAGTCGCTTTATCCTGTACCGGCAGGAGATCACTCCGCTGCAGGAAGATGACACCACAGCCCACTACGAGTTGCTGCTGCGCATGCGCGACGAGGACGGCGCTATCGTACCGCCACGCGCATTCATCCCGGCCGCGGAGCGTTACAACCTGATGAATGCTGTCGACCGCTGGGTGATCGATGCTGCGTTCAGGCACTTGAGCAAAATACAACAGCAGGGTGACGAAGGAATCTACTCGCTGAACCTGTCGGGAAATTCGCTGAACGATGACGAAATGCCCGGGTACATACAGCAGAAAATCAGCGAGTACGGGGTCCGGACGGGGCAACTCTGTTTTGAGATCACAGAAACGGCGGCGGTGTTCAACCTGGAAAAAGCCAGCAACATGATCCATACGCTGAAAAAACTGGGCTGCCGCTTTTCACTGGATGACTTCGGCAGTGGTCTGAGTTCTTTTAGCTACCTCAAGAACCTGCCAGTCGACTTCCTCAAGATTGACGGGAGCTTCGTCAAGGACATGAACACCGATCCCATGAACCGTGCGATCGTCGAGGCCATCCACCAGGTTGGTCACACCCTGAGTATCCGCACCATCGCTGAATTTGTCGAAAACCAGGATATCGCCGATATGCTGCACGACATCGGCGTGGACTTCGCCCAGGGCTATCACTTCAGCAAACCGGAGCCACTGCAGGTCGACGACAACGTTGTGCCGCTGCACCGCAAGGCCTGATATAATGTCTGCGTCTGACCAGTCGATTCGGACGGTTTTTCCACCCGCTTCCCCTGTCCCTTCACCGTGCATTCGTAACTGCTGCCTGGACGAAGACAATATCTGCCTGGGGTGCTTTCGCAGTCTCAGTGAAATAGTCGCCTGGGGAAGCATCGATGACAGCGGGAAGCGCCGTATACTGAAGCACGCCGCACACCGAAAACAGGGTCATACCCCCAACGATTAATACGAAACTCTTTAACATGACAGGCACATCGCTCACCCAACAGCTGATCGAATTTATACAGCGCTCCCCCACTCCCTTCCACGCCACCCTGGAAATACGCAACAGGCTGCTCGATGCCGGGTTCGTCAGGCTCACTGAAGCGGATCGCTGGAAACCGGAGGCCGGTGGTCGCTACCTGGTAGTCCGTAACGATTCATCCATTGTTGCTTTCACGCTGGGCGCCGGCGCACCTGCCGAAACGGGTTTCCGCATGGTCGGCGCACATACCGACAGTCCCTGCCTGCACGTCAAACCACATCCACAGAGCCTCAACCAGGGTTATCAGCAACTGGGTGTGGAAGTGTATGGTGGCGCGCTGCTCAACCCGTGGTTTGATCGAGACCTGTCTGTTGCCGGACGTATCAGCTACCGCGACACGGCGCAGCAGCTGGGCAATGCACTGATCAATTTCAACGATCCGGTTGCCGTTATTCCCAGCCTGGCCATTCATCTGGACCGCGATGCCAACAAGTCACACAGCATCAACCCCCAGCAACACCTGCCCGCTATTCTTTTACAACAGGAAAACGATACCGGCACCTTCGACTTCAACAAGCTGTTGCTTGATCAGACCAGGCAACAGCATCCTGAGCTGGATGTCGAGGCGGTGCTGGACTTTGAACTGTCACTTTATGATTGCCAGCCGCCTGCGCTGGTTGGACTGCAGCAGGACTTTATCGCCGGCGCC
>CAZWJB010000138.1:0-4146 GCA_964634485.1 uncultured Thiohalobacter sp.
GGTGCTTGCGCCCTGCCCGTGGGTGTCAGGGATTCTGAAACCGAAGTAGGGCGCATCGCGGGAAATATCCCAGTCCTGCAGGCCTGCCTCCAGCCACTCGTTCATCTTGTTGGCGACCTCGGGCTGGGTGGCATGCTGCAGGTAGTCGTGCAGCATGCCGCTGAAGTTGGATAGCTTGAAGAAATAGTGTTCCGACTCCCTTTCTACCGGCGTTGCGCCGCTGAGCACCGAGCGAGGGTTTTTCAGTTCGCCGGCATCGTAGGTGGCACCGCAGACTTCGCAGTTGTCTCCGTACTGGTCCTCGGCCCCGCATTTCGGGCAGGTGCCCCTGATGAAACGGTCCGGCAGGAACATTTCCTTTTCCGGATCGTAGTACTGGCTGATGGTACGCCGGTCGATGTGTCCGCCGTCGTGCAGCTTGAGGTAGATGTCCTCGGCGAAGGTGCGGTTTTCTTCGGAGTGGGTGCTGTAATAGTTATCAAAAGCAATATCGAAGCCGGCGAAATCGGCCTGGTGTTCGGCATTCATTTTGTCAATCAGGGCTTCCGGCTCGATGCCCTCCTGCCTGGCGCGCAGCATGATGGGTGTGCCGTGGGCGTCATCGGCGCAGACATAGGTGCAGTCGTGTCCCCGCATTTTCTGAAAACGCACCCAGATGTCGGTCTGGATGTACTCCACCAGGTGGCCGAGGTGGATCGAGCCGTTGGCGTAGGGCAGGGCGCTGGTAACCAGCATGGTGCGGTGCTGCTGCGACATCAAAATTCCCGATTGAACCTAATGAGATAACGAGCCATTATGCCAGAAAGCCGTGGTCGGATTCACGTCGGGGCTGGTGCACAGCACGTTCAGGGGTGCGGCAGCGTGTTTTTTTCCCGTCGGGGCGATTATGGATTCCGGATGATTGCCAACAACCTGTAGATAATGCAGCAAAAAAACAGCCCGAATATCCGTTTTAAACTGCTGGCTCCGTATTTCGGCTCGCTGCTGGTGATCGTGTTCGGGGTTATGTGGAGTCTGCACCTGTTTCAGCAGGAACAGCAGCGGGTGATTGCCAGCCAGACAGAAACGCAACTCCGCGAAGCGTTCAAACAGGCGCTTGAGCATGAAACCGAGCTGCTCAAGGGCATGTTGCTGTTTATTGGCGCCAGCCAGGATCTGCAGCAGGACTGGATGCGGGGAGACCGGGGGGCACTGTATGCTGCGAGCGAATCTGTGCTCGAAAACATGCAACGCGACCACCATGTCAGCCACTTCTATTACCACCAGCCTGACGGTGTCAGCTTTCTCCGGGTGCATTTTAAAGATCGCTATGGAGACCGGGTCGAACGAGGGACGTTGCAGGAGGCCATACGCACCGGCAAGACGACAGCCGGTATCGAGTTCGGTGTTCTGGGTCAGTTTGTATTGCGGGTCGTTATGCCGTGGAAAATCAACGGCAGGCTGGTCGGTTATATCGAGCTGGGCGAGGAGATAGACCATGTCCTGTCCCACCTTTCGGTCGCCGGTGGTTACGGGCTGGTGTTGTCAGTGAGCAGGGATTTTGTTGACCGGCAGAGTTTCTCCACTTCTGACAACTTCGAAATGATACTTGAGCAGGAAACCCGTTACGTGTCTGCACTGGTGATCAACAAGACCATGGAACAGATCCCGGCTGGCCTGGACAACGTTATCGGCAACCGGGATGCCTCCGCGTACTTGGTGACTGTTCAGGATGACAGGCACTATCTCGCTTCGAACATACCCGTTCAGGATTTCTCGGGGGAGGACGCAGGATGGCTGACCTATCTACTGGATATTTCGAGCTACGTCGACAATCGTTACCGTCTGATGGCAGGCATCGGTGTGACGGCGTTTGTGCTGGGCACCCTGCTGTTTTTCTTCTACTACTTTTACAGTGGTCGGTTACAGAGAGGGCTTGCGGACAGTCGTCGGGAACTGCTGAAGGAGATAAGTGAAAGAAAGAAAATCCAGAACGGACTGGTTGAGCACGAGGGACAGCTGAAGAGGCTGGTGGCCCAGCGCAACCGCAGTCTGGAGGAAAGCGAAAAGCGCTACAAGACGCTGTTCTACCAGACCGCTGATGCATTGCTGATCATCGAGGGCGACCGGTTTGTCGATTGCAACCAGGCCACACTCGACATGCTGGGTTACCGGCACAAGGAAGAGCTGTTAAATACGCATCCATCGGCGCTGTCTCCGGCGTTGCAACCGGACGGGCAGTCCTCGGACATCAAGGCAGACCAGATACTTGCGCTCGCGTTCGAAAAAGGCAGCCACCGTTTTGAATGGCATCACGTGCGCAAGAGTGGCGAAGTATTTCCGGTCGAGGTGCTGTTGACGGCCATCCCCTACGGCAACGAGCAGCTTTTGCACGTTGTCTGGCGCGATATTACCGAGCGAAAAAATGCTGAGTCAGAGATCAGGTACCAGGCCTATTATGACTCGTTGACCGGATTACCAAACCGCAAGCTGCTGCTCGACCGACTGGAGCAGTCACTCATTACCAGTCGGCGACACGGTTACTTCGATGGCTTGTTGTTCCTCGACCTGGATCGTTTCAAAACCATCAATGATTCGCTCGGTCATTCGATCGGTGATCAGTTGCTGGTCGAGATAGCCGGCCGGATCAGGGCGGCTATCTGGGAAGAGGATACAGCCTCGCGTTTCGGCGGTGATGAATTCGTTATCCTGCTCAAGCACCTTGGCACAGACAAGCAGCTTGCCAGCCTTACCGCCAGGAAAGTCGCCACGAGAATCCAGGCTTCGTTCGAAAGGCCTGTACAGATCCAGGGCAACGCGCTGCATATCACTTGCAGCATCGGTATTTCGGTATTCCCGTTTCTCGATGAAAGTGCTGATGACATTATCAAGTATGCCGACACTGCCATGTTCAGCGCCAAGGAGAGCGGGCGTAACCAGATTGCATTTTACCTGTCAGAAATGCACGACAAGGTGCAGAACCGGCTGATGCTTGAAAAGGACCTGCGAAACGCCGTCGCCGAGGAACAGCTCGATGTCTACTATCAGCCACAGATCGACCGGCATGGGGGCGTTGTGGCGGTGGAGGCTTTGCTGCGCTGGCGGCACCCCGAGCTTGGATTCATCAACCCCGAGGAATTTATCGCCATTGCCGAGGATACCGGGCTGATATTCGACATCGGCAATTTCGTGCTGAACAGGGCTGTCAGCGATGTGCTGGCGCTTGGTCGGGAAGTTGGCTGTCATCTGAAGCTGTCGGTAAATATCAGTCCGCATCAGTTCCGGCGCGAGGATTTCGTCAGCAAGATAAAAAGCCTCATGGAAAACTTTGCGCTCGAGACCCATTTTCTGACACTTGAGGTCACCGAAGGGATCGCTATCGACAATCTTGCCGAAGCCATCGACAAGTTCGAGCAGTTGCGGCACGTGGGTGTCCGGCTGTCACTGGATGATTTCGGAACGGGTTACTCGTCACTGGTGTACCTGAAGCGATTGCCGATTGATCAGCTGAAGATCGACAAGTCCTTTGTCTTTGATATCGAAGACGACCCCCAGGATGCCCTGCTGGTGCAGACCATACTCCGGATAGCCTCCCAGTTCGGGCTGGAAACGGTTGCCGAGGGTGTGGAAACCGGTGAGCAACGGGCTTTTCTGGAGAATGGTGGCTGCTGTATCTACCAGGGTTATTACTTCAGCCGGCCGCTGCCACTGGAGCAGCTCAGGGCCTACCTGGGTAGACAGAAAGTGTCAGCCGGGGAAAACATCAAGCGACTCTTCCAGCCCTGATACGGCCGCTGCGAGCGGCCCGTCTGTTAACCGCACAAAACGGGGTGAAGACCTGCCCCTGCAAATTGTGTACACTCGCGCCTCATTTTTCCCGGGATTTTCCAGTCCCGACGGTCAGTTACTGAATACCAGAGGAAACGAGCATGGCAGAATTATCCCGCGAGCAGATCGAAACGAAGCTCAAGGAATACATTGATCCTTTTATGGGAAAGGATCTGATCGTCACCAAATGCGTACGTAATGTCATGATCGAGGGTGACCAGGTGGTCGTCGATGTGGTGCTCGGTTTTCCGGCTGAAAGTTACCGGGAAGAGCTGGCCGCCAAACTGAAAGAGCTTGTGGAGTCCATCGATGGTGTCGCCAAAGCGCGCATCAACGTTA
>CAZWJB010000139.1:0-4136 GCA_964634485.1 uncultured Thiohalobacter sp.
GATCCCGGCCGCCTGACCGATACCAGCGCGGCGAACCAGATCCGCGCCCTGCTGCTGGCCGCGATGCGCTCTGCCGTCTTATGGCGTCAGTGTGGCGGCACCCGGCTGGGGTTGCTGCTGGGAAGACGCAAACTCACCGAGACAGCTACCGCGCTTCTGAAAGATAATATTAAATTACATTAGATATATCCTTTATCTGATTGAATAAATTATATTAATTAATTTGTTGTCATGCCGGCGCATGCCGGTACCCAGCGTTTTCAATGCCCTGGATACCGGCATGCGCCGGCACGACAAATAAACCCAGAGCTGCCTTATTGAAAATTTTTCCAGGCCACTTATCCGCCACTACCCAGTCGATTTCAAATAGCTCATAATTGCGCGCCTGTTTGAATACGGCTTGCAGGAGCATTGAATGAGCAACAGTTTTTCTACTCGCAGCAGTTTGTCTGTCGGCGCCAACAGTTACGAGATTTACCGTCTGCCCGCCCTGGAAAAAGACATTTCGCGCCTGCCCTATTCACTGAAAGTGCTGCTCGAAAACCTGCTCCGCTTTGAAGACGACAAGACTGTCACCAGGGATGACATAGAGGCCCTGATCAACTGGGATCCGAAAGCGGAACCTGACCAGGAAATCGCCTACCGGCCGGCGCGTGTACTGATGCAGGACTTCACCGGCGTACCCGCTGTTGTCGACCTGGCCGCGATGCGTGACGCCATGCAGGCACTGGGCGGCGACCCGGAAAAAATCAATCCCCTGCAACCCGCCGAACTGGTTATCGACCACTCGGTGCAGATCGACAGCTTCGGCAACAGCGGCGCTATCGACCTCAACGCCAAAATTGAATACCAGCGCAACCAGGAACGTTACAGCTTCCTTAAATGGGGCCAGAAAGCGTTCTCCAACTTCAAGGTGGTACCGCCGGACACCGGCATCGTGCACCAGGTCAACCTGGAATACCTGGGCCGCGTGGTGTTCGGGCAGGAGAATAACGGTGTACTGCAGGCCTATCCCGACACACTGGTCGGCACCGACTCACACACCACCATGATCAATGGCCTGGGCGTACTGGGCTGGGGTGTGGGCGGCATCGAGGCCGAGGCCGCCATGCTCGGTCAACCGGTCTCCATGCTGATTCCACAGGTGGTCGGATTCAAACTCAGCGGCGGACTGCCGGAAGGCGCCACCGCCACCGACCTGGTCCTGCTGGTCGTTGAAATGCTGCGCAAACACGGCGTGGTCGGAAAATTCGTGGAATTCTTCGGCGAAGGGCTGGATCACCTGTCACTGGCCGACCGCGCCACCCTGGCCAATATGGCACCCGAGTACGGCGCGACCTGTGGCATCTTCCCGATCGACAACGAGACCCTGAATTACCTGCGCCTGTCCGGACGCGACGAAGACCGGATCGCATTGGTAGAGGCCTATGCAAAAGAACAGGGTATGTTCCGCACACCCGGTCAACCGGATGCTGAATACACCAGCATCGTGGAACTCGACATGTCGACAGTGGTGCCCAGTCTCGCCGGCCCCAAGCGGCCCCAGGACCGTATCCCGTTAAGCCACTCAAAAACCATGTTCAAGGATGCACTGAATGCGTTGCAGGCGGAACGCAACCTCAGCAGCAAACCGGCCAAAGGCTCGATCAACGGACAGGACTTCGAACTGGATGATGGCGCCGTGGTTATCGCCTCTATCACATCCTGCACCAACACCTCGAACCCGTCCGTCATGCTGGGCGCCGGACTGGTCGCCAGGAAAGCAGCCGCCCGGGGTTTGCAGGTCAAACCCTGGGTCAAGACCTCGCTGGCACCCGGATCACAGGTGGTCACCGAGTACCTGAAACAGGCGGAATTGATGGGTGACCTGGAAACGCTGGGCTTTCACGTCATCGGCTACGGCTGCGCCACCTGTATCGGCAATTCCGGCCCGCTACCGGAACCGGTATCCACGGCGATTGCAGAGGGCAACCTGTCGGTATGCTCAGTGTTATCCGGCAACCGCAACTTCGAAGGACGCGTGCATGCCGAAGTGCGCATGAACTACCTGGCGTCACCGCCGCTGGTGGTTGCCTACGCAATAGCCGGCACCATGAATATCGATGTTTATAAAGAAGCGCTTGGTCAGGACGCAAACGGTAACGACGTCTTTCTGAAAGACATCTGGCCGACACAGAAAGAAATCAGCGACATGGTCACGCAAAACGTCAACCGTGAAGAGTTCACCGGCGTATACCGGGACGTCTTCAAGGGTGCCGACCGCTGGGTGGAACTCGATTCCCCCGCAGGCCAGCTGTTCGGCTGGCGCGACGATTCGACCTATATCCGCAACCCGCCCTATTTTGAAGACATGAACAAAACGCCCGGCGAGATCACGGACATCCAGGGTGCCCGCGCACTGGCGCTGCTCGGTGACTCGGTCACCACAGACCATATCTCTCCGGCAGGCGCAATCAAGGCGGACAGCCCGGCGGGTGAATACCTGCTGGCGCAAGGTGTATCACAGGGTGACTTCAATTCACTGGGCTCGCGGCGCGGCAATCACGAAGTCATGATGCGCGGCACCTTCGCCAATATCCGTCTGCGTAACCTGCTGGCACCCGGCACCGAAGGCGGCGTAACCATCCATCAGCCCAGCGGTGAGCAGATGAGCATCTATGACGCTGCCATGCGCTACCGGGACCAGGGTATCCCGCTGGTGGTACTTGCCGGCAAGGAATACGGCTCCGGATCGTCGCGTGACTGGGCGGCCAAGGGTCCGCGCCTGTTAGGTGTGAAGGCGGTCATTGCAGAAAGCTACGAACGCATCCACCGAACCAACCTGGTCTGCATGGGCATCCTGCCACTGCAGTACAACGACGGCGATACGGCCGCTTCCCTGGGATTAAACGGTACAGAGACCTACAGTATCGACGGGCTGGGTGACGGCTCCGCGAAACAGCTTACCGTACGCGCGCGCGCCGAAGATGGCAGTGAGACAAAATTCCAGGCGCAAGTACGTATCGACACGCCACAGGAAATCGAGTACTACCGGCATGGTGGTATTCTGCACTATGTATTGCGGCAACTGGCCGCCTGAATGACAGGAAACATATACCCGCCATGGACCTGACATCACTGACCGCTGTATCCCCCGTTGACGGCCGCTATGCCCGCAAAACCGAGGGACTGCGCCCGATATTCAGCGAATTCGGTCTCATCAAGCACCGGATACTGGTTGAAGTACGCTGGTTACAGACGCTGGCCGCACACGCCTCCATTCCGGATGTGCCCGCACTCAGCGAACACGCCAACAAGGTGCTCGATGGTATCGTCGACAAGTTCAGCGAAGAGGATGCCCAGCGCGTCAAGAACATCGAGCGCACTACCAACCATGACGTCAAGGCCGTCGAGTATTTCCTGAAAGAAAAGATTGCGGGTAACAACGAACTGGAAGCGGTCAGCGAATTTATCCATTTTGCCTGCACGTCCGAGGACATCAATAACCTGGCCTATGCCCTGATGCTGCGCGAAGCACGCGGTCAGGTGGTACTGCCACAAGTCGACGAGCTTATACAAATGCTTACCACGCTGGCACACAGTACCGCGGAAATGCCGATGTTAGCGCGCACCCATGGTCAGCCTGCCTCACCCACCACGCTTGGCAAGGAAATGGCCAACGTCGTCTGGCGCCTGCGACGACAGCGCGAACAGATCGCCGGCGTTGTATTGCTGGGAAAGATCAACGGCGCGGTGGGCAATTACAATGCACACCTGATTGCCTACCCGAACGTTGACTGGCCGGAGTTTGCGAAAAACTTTGTGACCAAACTGGGGCTGAACTGGAACAGCCATACCACCCAGATCGAGCCACACGACTATATCGCCGAACTGTTTGACGCCATCGCCCGCTTCAACGTGATCCTGATCGACTTTGCTCGCGATGCATGGGGTTACATATCGCTGGGTTATTTCAAACAGAGAACAGTCGCCGGTGAAGTCGGCTCATCGACCATGCCACACAAGGTCAATCCCATCGACTTTGAAAACGCCGAGGGCAACCTGGGAATCGCAAACGCCATCTTCGATCACCTGGCCATGAAACTGCCCGTGTCGCGCTGGCAGCGCGACCTGAGTGACTCCACGGTATTGCGCAA
>CAZWJB010000140.1:0-4127 GCA_964634485.1 uncultured Thiohalobacter sp.
CCGGTTTCCTGCGGCAGGTTGCCGTACCAGATGGTGATGAACTGAAAGAAGAAGGTATACACCCACAGCAGAGTAAGACCCAGCATCATCTGCGCCAGGTAGTTAAAACTTTGTTCCGCGACCAGTCGCCGCCGGTGCCCGATGTGTACCAGGTACAGTATCATGACAAAAAAGCCGAGGAACATATGGAAATTGCTGACGAAAAAATAAGGTGCATACATGGGACTGTGCCAGCCTGCCTGCAGGGTCATTTCGAAGTCCCAGGCCACCAGCGTGCTGTAAATAAAATAGAGGAACGGCACCATGGCCGCGTAACGGGTCAGGGTCTTGCGTGAAGCCGCTGTATTTTCGTGATGGTCACGGGCACTGGCGCGCACGTAGCCGTAGTTTACCGCGGCGACCAGCAGGAACATGATCAGTTCCCGGCTGACCAGGAACGGGTAGTTATGCCAGGCGTTTAGATGGACATCTTCCAGCGCGTAGTAGGGGAAGGTGGCGTCCGGCATGGCAAGCAGGATGAGCAGTAGCACCAGTGCCAGCGGGTACAGGCGCACGGTCTGGTGGGCATAGGGCCCGATGTCGGCCCGCCACTCGGCCCCGGAAACGTGCGACAGGTGAATCACCGAAGACAACACCACGCCACCCTGGGCGATATACAGCACCACCAGAAAGGTGGTGGTAAGCAGAGCCCATTGACCGTCGACCAGCATGTTGACTCCTTTATTTACCTGCCGTATCGATGGTCGCGGTGTCACGCGCCAGTTCGGTACGGATGTAGTTGACGATGTCCCAGCGTTCTTCAGGAGACAGATCGTTGGCATAGGCCGGCATTAACTTACCGCCAAAGGTAATGGTGGCGAAAATCCAGCTCTCGAACGCCTGGTGCTGGATGAAATCATTGGTCAGGTCCATCGGTGGCACCGGCAGTTTTTTCCCGACCAGTCCGTCTCCCTTACCTTTAGCGCCGTGGCAGGGTACGCAGAAGATAGTGAAGTACTGGTGCCCGCGCGCGGTTGATGCCGGGGTTACCGCGACCGGGTTCGCCAGACGGTAGGCCGACAACCTGTCCTTCACTGGTGTCGGGTAACCGCCGACCGGCACCGAGCGTGATGGAACAGGCACCATGACGCCTTCCTGGGGTTTGATGCTGGGCTGGTTCATCATGTCGCGCGTCCAGGGCCAGGCCAGCGCCACCGCCGGCAGCAGAAACAGCAACACCATTAGTAGTTGCCGTGGTTTCACGCGTCCTCCTCCATGACTTCCAGCGCCTTGTGTCGCCACAACAACTCCTTGACACGTTCGTAGTGGGAGTCGAGCACTTCTATCAGCAGGCCAACCTGGTCTTCGCCAACACGCCGGCTGTAGAGCTTGCTGCGCCGCCGCGGTAAACGGGCGCCGAACAGGAAGCCGAACACGGTAAACCAGACGCCCAGCAGGATGGTCAGTTCGTACATGACAATAAGGTCGGGGGGAATCGGGATAACCGGTTTGCCGCCCTGCGGTTGCACCGTGAACATGCTCTGCGCCAGGCCGGCGCTGAGCAGGAAACCGCCGACGAGTCCGAGTATTGCACCGGTGAAGGTAAAACGCTGCACCAGCACCGGGCGGCTGCCGATCACTTCTTCCAGTTCCGGGTGCGGGATGGGCGATGTCATCTGCATTTCTTCCACGCCGCCTTCGCGCAGGTCCAGAACTTTCAGCTCGATGATCGCCTCGCGGACTTCATCGAAGTTATTGAACAGCGCTAGCATGCGGTGTCGTTTGGCCATGGCCTTACTCCTCTACCGGTGCCGGTACGGTGGGCGGAGGCTCGCGTACCAGTCGGTCGCTGACGTGGCGCCGGTGGTAGAGCATTTCCTTGACCTCGTACATGGAGACCGAGGGGAAGATCTTGACGAAGATCAGGAACAACATGGTGAACCAGGCGAAGCTGGCCAGCGTAATACTCAGTTCCACCCAGCCCGGCCAGTGGTAGCCCCAGCTGTACGGCTCGTGGTTACGGGCCAGCGGTGGTGACACGATCATCCAGCGTTCCAGCCACATGATGACGTTGATCAGCATCGACACGCCGGTCAGCACCAGCATGTTGCGACGTATCCAGTTGACCAGCAGCGCGAACGGCAGACCGATGCCCAGTATGATCATGGTCCACCAGAACGGCGCATAGGGTCCGGTGGCTTTCTCGATCAGCACTTCCTTTTCATACATATCATGGCCGTACCAGGTCGAGGCGAATTCGATCAGGTTCAGGTACACCCAGATCATGGCGATGGCGAACGTCAGCTTGCACAGCTTGTCGAGAATCGGCAGCGTCAGGTATTCCTCATAACGGAAGGTATAGCGCAGGATAATGAACAGCGTGATGATGGCTGCGCAGCCGGAGTACAGGGCGCCGGCGACAAAGTAAGGCGGCAGCGAGGAGATGTGCCAGCCGGGCATGATGGACATGGCAAAGTCCGAGGCTACGATGGAATGTACCGAGACTGCCAGCGGCAACATGAAACAGGCCAGCAGCAGGTAACCCTTGCGGAAGTTGCGCCATTGGCGATCAGTACCGACCCAGCCCAGCGCCAGCCAGCCGTACAGGCGTCGCCGCCAGCCGCGGGCATTGTCCCGTGATATCGCCAGGTCGGGAATCATGCCGTAGTACAGGAACAGCATCGAGGAGTTGAGGTAGGTGAAAATAGCGATCATGTCCCACATCAGCGGTGAACGGAAGTTGGGCCACAGACCGCGCTCGTTGGGGTAGGGCAATACCCAGTAGAAATCCCAGACCCGGCCCAGGTGGATGATGGGGAAAATCGCCGCCGTCAGCAGTGCAACGCTGGTCATGGCTTCGGCGGAGCGGTACACGGGGCGGCGCCACTCGGTATTGGTCAAAAATAGCGCGGCCGACAACAGGGTGCCGGCGTGACTCACACCGACCCAGAAGATAAAGTTGGCGAGGTACAAGCCCCACATCTGCGGCCAGTTGAGGTTTGCTTCGCCCATGCCGGTGCGGTACTGGTGGCCTATCGCATAGGCGCCGACCGCAATCACGGACAGGCATATAGCGATCAGCACCCAGTAGGTTTTGCGCGGCGCGGACATGCTGTGCAGCACATCACGGTTGATCTGCGCCCACGCGATATCTTTACGAATATCTTCTTCCACAGTTATCCTCTCGGGCTGAGTTTAAATCTCCTCGTCACGGACCCTTGCCAGGTACATCACGCTGGGTTCGGTGTTGAGTTCCTCAAGCACGCGGTAGCCGCGTGCTGTCTGTTCTTCTTCTTCGCTGTGTTCCTGATGACCGAACGCCATGTCCTGCTGCTTCCAGGACTGTGTTACCCGGCTGTCGCTGTCTGACAGATTGCCAAAGGTGATGGCCTGTGTCGGACAGGTCTGTTGGCAGGCGGTTTGCACCTCGCCATCACGGATCAGGCGGTCTTCATTTTTGGCGTTGTTTTTGGCGCGACGGATACGTTGTACACAGAAGGTGCATTTCTCCATCACGCCCTTGTCGCGCACGCTGATGTCCGGATTGAGCTGTTGCTCCAGCGGCGAAGTCCAGGTGTCGTAGTAGGAATAGAAATTGAAATAACGCACCTTGTAGGGACAGTTATTGGAGCAGTAACGCGAACCGATGCAGCGGTTGTAGACCTGGGCGTTGAGACCGTCCGGCGTGTGATAAGTAGCTGCAACAGGGCACACCGGTTCGCAGGGCGCCTGTTCGCATTGCTGGCACATCATCGGAATATACTGCGCGCCCTGTTCGGGAAAGCGCTGCGGTGTTTCATCTTCTTCGCCGGTTTGCCAGTAGCGTTCCAGTCGTATCCAGTGCATGGACAGACGCCGGGCAAAACGTTCCTTGCCGACCACGGCCAGGTTGTTCTCGGCGTAGCAGGCGGTGACGCAGGCGTTGCAGCCGATGCAGGTGTCGAGGTTAATGGTCATGCCCCAGCGGTAGTTCTTGTGGGTGTGGAACTCATCGCCCACCTGGCCGCTTTTGCGGAAGGCAGTCCAGTTGTCCCACAGGTTCTTAACGGGCATGGTCAGGTCTCCGTGTTGTTCTTTGCCAGTTTGGCGGGCAGGGTGCGCACCAGGCGTCGTTTGTGCTGCGAATCCGTCGGTGCCAGTTTCACCAC
>CAZWJB010000141.1:0-4121 GCA_964634485.1 uncultured Thiohalobacter sp.
GCGCCGGTCGGGTCTTTGGGTGGGGTTTCGTGGCAGGGTTCTTTACCTACATGGCAGCGGATGACGGGGCAAAAATCCACGAGCGGCTGGGTTCGGTATTTTCGGAGCTGCACTCATCTGCCGGTTCAAGCCCGCCTGACGATTTGCCCGGACGGTTGCAGGCAATATTTCCGAGCTATGACTGGCAGCTGGTAGCGCTGCCCCTGCTGGCCGGTGCCGGTCTGTTCATGCTGATCTTCCTGTGGCGTGAGTTGCGTGACCGGAAAGGACGGCTGCTGTTGTTGCTTGCAGTGGGCTTTATGGCTATCGCAGTCGGGCTCGATTTTTTTGAAGGGCTGGACGATTCCCATGCCTGGAATGTCCAGGTCTGGATAAGGGAAGCTTTCGATCTCAGTAAATATACCGTCCGGCATTTCGCCAAATCGCTGGAGGAATTCCTGGAGATGGTGGCCATTTCGCTGTTGCTGATGCTATTTATTCGCCACTTGATACAGGTAGTAGATTCGCATCTGGTTGTTGATTTTCACGGCCCGCAGGCGATGGAGTGAACGCCTGTCTTCAGGTTTCCACCGGCCAGCGTCGAAAGGTCCCGTTGCCGCATTTCGGGCAGTCGGGAATGCGCACCGTATGGTGAAAGTGCAGCGACTCATTGCACGATGAACAATACAGCGTGCCCGGACCGGTGACTTCGCCGCTGTGATAGGGCGGGTCTTTTTCGAGTTCCTCCTGCAGTTCCAGCCACTCGATTTTTGTCCGGTCGGCGACCAGGCTGAAAAATTCCAGCAGGTGGTCCTCGATCCGGTCGATATCAAAGCGCAGCCAGTCGCCCAGTTCGTGGCTGGTTTCAGCCAGGTATCGACCGGCATCCTGAACGTCCCGCTTCAGATAGTAGGCGACTTTCTCGGCCTCATCATGGGTCAGTTCTTCGAGCTCTACCGCGGTCTCACGGGCTTTGTCGACGCTGTGGCGGATGCTGGGCAAGGCTTTCGACTCGGCTTTCCCCAGCGCATGGCGAATGCGCTCCATCATCCGGTTGTAGGCCTGCACGAGTTTGTCAGAGGTAGGGCTGGTCATCGCGAACTCCCGAATTTGTAGTCTGTTATCGGTAAGTTTAGATGCTTTAACCGCTTCTGTGTATTGTTTGCCCGGCGCGCGGTACGGTATTCTTCGCGCTTTGAATAAGGACACAGGCCGTCGGGATGGAAGAGCAGTACAATCCGCAGGAAATAGAGGCAAGAATCCAGCAGCAGTGGGCCGATCAGGATACCTTTCGTGCGCTGGAGGACGATTCCCGGGAAAAATACTACTGCCTGTCCATGTTTCCCTATCCCAGCGGCCGCCTGCATATGGGGCACGTGCGCAATTACACCATCGGTGATGTGATTTCACGCTACCAGCGCATGCTGGGCAGGAATGTGCTGCAGCCGATGGGCTGGGATGCTTTCGGCCTGCCGGCGGAAAATGCGGCGATCAAGAACCGGGTGCCACCCGCCAAATGGACCTACGAGAATATTGAGTACATGCGCGGGCAGCTCCAGCGTCTGGGATTTGCTTACGACTGGACGCGCGAGCTGGCGACCTGCGATCCCGAGTACTACCGCTGGGAACAGTGGTTTTTCACCAGACTGCTCGACAAGGGGCTGGTTTACAAGAAAACCGCCGTGGTGAACTGGGACCCGGTCGACCAGACAGTACTGGCCAATGAACAGGTGATTGACGGCAAGGGCTGGCGCTCGGGTGCCGCGGTGGAGCGGCGGGAAATACCGCAGTGGTTCATGAAAATCACCGGTTATGCCCAGCAGTTGCTCGATGATCTGGATCAGCTGGATGGCTGGCCCGACCAGGTGCGGACCATGCAGCGTAACTGGATCGGCCGCTCCGAAGGTGTGGAGCTGGAATTTGCGGTCGCGGGCGAGGATAAACCGCTCACGGTCTATACCACGCGCCCCGATACCCTGATGGGGGTTAGCTATGTGGGGGTGGCGCCTGAACATCCGCTGGCGCAACGGGCTGCGGAGAATAATCCTGCCCTGCAGGCATTTATCGATGAGTGTGCGCATACCAAAGTTGCAGAAGCAGAGCTGGCAACCATGCAGAAGAAAGGTGTCGATACCGGCCTGAAGGCGATCCACCCGATCAGTGGCGATACGGTTCCGGTGTGGAGCGCGAATTTTGTACTGATGGGGTACGGTTCCGGTGCGGTTATGGCGGTACCTGCACACGACCAGCGTGATTACGAGTTTGCGCAGGAATACGGCCTGCCGGTCCGTCAGGTGATCTATCCTGCAGATGATGAGCTTTCAGCTGACATCGGCAGGGCAGCCTTTACCGACAAGGGTATTCTGAAGAATTCGGGCGAGTTTGACGGCCTGACGTCACAGCAGGCATTCGATGCCATTGCCGACCACCTGGAAAAACAGGGCAAAGGCCGCAAGACCGTCAATTTCCGACTGCGCGACTGGGGCGTGTCCAGGCAGCGCTACTGGGGCTGCCCGATTCCGGTTATCAACTGTCCGCAGTGCGGTGCGCTGCCGGTCCCCGAAGATCAGCTGCCCGTCGAGCTGCCGCGTGAGGTGGTGCTCGAAGGCACTGGTTCGCCGCTGAAGAAAGACCGGGAATTTATCGAAACGTCCTGTCCTGGATGTGGTGGCGCTGCGGAACGTGAAACCGATACCTTCGATACTTTTTTTGAGTCATCCTGGTATTACGCGCGTTATACATGCCCCGATTTTGACCAGGGGATGCTGGATGAACGGGTGAATTACTGGACCCCGGTGGATCAGTACGTCGGTGGCATTGAACACGCGGTCCTGCATTTGCTGTACGCACGATTCTTCCACAAGCTGATGCGCGATATGGGGCTGGTTAGCGGTGATGAACCCTTCAGGCATCTGTTGACCCAGGGTATGGTCAACAAGGACGGTTCCAAAATGTCCAAGTCGAAGGGCAATACTGTTGATCCGCAGGCACTGATAGATCAGTACGGTGCCGACACTGTGCGTCTGTTCATGATGTTTGCCGCACCTCCTGACCAGTCACTGGAATGGTCGGACTCGGGTGTCGAGGGCGCATCGCGCTTTCTTAAGCGCCTGTGGAAAGCGGTGGCCGGTCACACATCCGCTGGCCCGGCTGCTGATGTGGATGCGGGCACACTGAGTGATGCCCAGAAGGCGTTTCGCTGCAAGGTGCATGAGACGATCAGCAAGGTCAGCGATGACATCGGGCGGCGTTATACCTTTAATACGGCCATTGCCGCGAATATGGAACTGCTGAACGAACTTGGCAGGTTCGGGGATGACTCTGGGCAGGGGCGGGCGCTGGTACAGGAAGCGCTCGATGCCGCTGTATTGATGTTGTCGCCTATCGTGCCGCACATCTGCCACGAGCTGTGGGAGGCATTAGGGCACAGTGATGCTATCGTGGATCATGCGTGGCCGGTGGCGAATGAAAGCGCCATGCAGAAAGACAGCGTCGAACTGACTGTGCAGGTTAACGGAAAAATGCGTGGCAGGATTTCGGTGGCTGCTGATGCCGGTAATGATCTAATTACCGACACAGCGCTGGCTGAACCCAACGTAAAGCGCTTTATGGAAGGCAAGGCATTGCGCAAGGCCATCGTAGTGCCCGGCCGTCTGGTGAACCTGGTAGTTGCCTGAGGATAAAAGGACAGCCATGACATTTACTCCCTTCAGGCTTCAGTTCCACGCCGTTAGCCGCTCCTGCGACCTGATCCCTCGTCAGTTTGCTGTGGGGTTATTTATACTGTTGTTAATGATGCTATCTGCCTGCGGCTTCAAGCTGCGTGGCGATGTCGAGTTGCCCTCGCATTTGCAGGAAACCTACATTGAGTCGGGAAGCCCATTCACCGGTATGGCGCGTGCATTACGCGTTGAGCTGGAAGCTGCCGGCGCCAGGATAGTTGAAAGCAGTGAGCAGGCTACAGCGGTGTTGAAGATCGTGAACGAAAGGTCGGAAAACCGCATACTGTCGGTCGGCAGTACCGGCAAGGCCAGCGAATACGAATTATTCGATGAGGTCACGTTCCAACTAACTGATAATATTGGAAAAATTTTGGTTAAACAGCAGAGTCTTCGCATGATTCGTGATCTGGTGTTTGATGA
>CAZWJB010000142.1:0-4112 GCA_964634485.1 uncultured Thiohalobacter sp.
ACAGGGCATGCAGGTTGAAATCATCAAGCTGTACGGTTCCATGGAACTGGCGCCGCTGGTCGGATTGTCCGACCTGATCGTGGATGTGGTCGATACCGGCAATACCCTCAGGGCGAATGGCCTCATGCCGCTGGAGACTATCGCAGACATCAGTTCCAGGCTGGTCGTCAACAAGGCGTCCATGAAGCGCAAGCATGCCCGTGTGCAGTCTTTTATCGATCAGATTGCCGAGGCGGTGCGCCGACAGGAAGATGCCGCGTGAGCACCCTCGCGGTCCAACGCCTGGACAGCTCGGCCAGCGATTTCTATGCACAGCTTGACGGTCTGCTGGCCTGGGAGCAGGTCACAGACAGCCAGGTAGAGCAGACGGTGCGCGATATTATTGCGGCGGTACAAAACCGTGGAGATGAGGCGTTGCTGGAGTATACGCAGCGCTTCGACCGGCTGCAGGCCGGCACGGTGGCAGAACTGGAAATTCATCAGGACAGTTTGCAGCAGGCACTGAACGGCATTCCTGCGCAACAGCGTGAAGCGCTGGAACGTGCTGCAAACCGCGTACGCGCCTATGCCGAACACCAGAAGCTGGAATCCTGGTCCTATACCGAAGCGGACGGCACCTTGCTGGGCCAGCAGATCGTGCCCCTGGATCGCGCCGGTCTGTATGTACCCGGTGGCAAAGCCGCGTACCCGTCATCGGTGCTGATGAATGCAATACCGGCAAAGGTGGCCGGCGTCAGTGAGCTGGTGATGGTGGTGCCGACCCCGGATGGCGTGCGTAACGATCTGGTGCTGGCGGCCGCTGCAATTGCCGGTGTGGACCGGGTCTTCTGTATTGGTGGCGCGCAGGCCGTGGCGGCGCTGGCGTTTGGTACCGGGACCATTCCTGCGGTCGACAAGATTGTCGGACCGGGCAATATTTATGTAGCTACCGCCAAGCGCATGGTGTTCGGCAAGGTCGGTATCGACATGATTGCCGGTCCGTCGGAAATCCTGGTGGTGTGTGACGGTCAGACCGACCCGGACTGGATTGCCATGGACTTGTTCTCGCAGGCGGAACACGATGAAGATGCACAGGCGATCCTGGTGAGTCCGGATGCGGAATTTCTGCAACGGGTGGCCGACAGCATCAGCCGGCAGCTGCCACAGATGGAGCGTGCCGATATTATCCAGGCATCGCTGGCTGCGCGCGGTGCGCTTGTTCAGGTGCGGGATCTTGACGAAGCCGTTGAGGTTGCCAATTATGTTGCCCCTGAACATCTGGAGCTGTCGGTCGCAGACCCGCAGGCCATGGCCGCTTCCATTCGGCATGCCGGTGCTATCTTCCTGGGGCGCTATACTGCCGAAGCACTGGGCGACTACTGTGCGGGCCCCAACCACGTCCTGCCGACCTCGCGCACGGCGCGTTTTTCATCACCGCTGGGGGTTTACGATTTCCAGAAGCGTTCCAGCCTGATCCAGTGCTCGGCAGCCGGTGCCGCTGACCTGGGTCAGACCGCCGCGCAACTTGCGCGCGGCGAAGGGCTGACCGCGCACGCGCAATCAGCGGAATACCGGATACCCGCCAAATGACAGCGGACCCCAAATCCCCGCAACGCTGGATACGTCCCGAAATCCAGGCGCTAAGCGCCTACCATGTGCCGGATCCCGGCGACCTGGTCAAACTGGATGCGATGGAAAATCCTTACCGCTGGCCGGACGAGCTGGTGGACCAGTGGCTGGACATCCTGCGCTCGGTGGAACTGAATCGCTACCCGGACCCGGGTGCCGGGGCGCTAACCGAAAAGCTCAAACAGACCATGCAGGTACCGGACGGTATGCAACTGGTGCTTGGCAATGGCTCGGATGAACTGATTCAGATGCTGGCGCTGGCGGTCGCCCGGCCGGGGCGCGTGATTCTGGCGCCGGATCCGACCTTTGTGATGTACCGCATGATTGCGGACGTTGCAGGCATGGCCTACCAGGGCGTTCCGCTGGCGGCGGATTTCTCGCTGGATGTTGCTGCCATGCAGGCGGCCATCGATCAGTACCAGCCGGCAATCGTTTTTCTGTCCTATCCGAACAACCCGACCGGAACGATTTTTGACACTGCGGCAGTGGAGGCCGTGATCAGGCACGCCCCCGCTCTGGTGGTCGTCGACGAAGCCTACGCACCCTTTACCGACGCCAGCTTTATGTCGCGTCTGGGTGAACTTTCCAACCTGCTGGTATTGCGCACGGTATCCAAGATGGGCCTGGCCGGCCTGCGCCTGGGCCTGCTGGCGGGTTCCCCGCAGTGGCTGACCCAGATCGACAAGACACGCCTGCCGTACAACATCAACGTGCTGACCCAGGCAAGTGCCCTGTTTGCGTTACAGAACAAAGCCATGCTGGATGAACAGGCACAGCGGATTCGTGCTGACCGCAGCCGGCTCGCCGGCTCGTTGCAGGCATTCGATGGCATAGAGGTCTACCCGAGCGAAGCCAACTTTATCCTGTTTAAGGTCCTGCAGGGCGTATCCGACCGCATTTTCGCCGCGCTGAAAGAACAGGGCGTGTTGATCAAGAATCTGAATCCAGCCGGAGGCCGCCTGCAGAATTGTCTGCGTGTTACCGTCGGCAGACCCGATGAAAACCAGGCCTTCCTGGCTGCCTTGCAGAAGGCCCTTGGTTGACCCAGGATCAGGTATGTGTGCGCTGTGTCATTACCGGCCGGGTACAAGGCGTGTTCTTCCGTGCCTCTACCGAGCGTGAAGCACGGCAGCTTGGTGTCACCGGTTATGCCAGAAACCTGGCCGACGGTTCGGTCGAAGTGCTCGCCTGCGGCGAAGCCTCTGCGGTTGAACAGCTGCAGCAGTGGCTATGGAGCGGGCCGCCGGCCTCACGGGTCAAAGACGTGAGCTGCGAGACCCTGGATATACCGGTTCCCGAATCGTTTACCACAAAGTGGTGAGCCGGCTGCTGCGCCGGGATCAGGATTTGGGCAGCACCTGTAACTGCTCCACCTTGCCGACAGCGACGTGCTGTACTTTTCCCTGGCGGGTTTTTTCGGGTACCAGGATGGTATCGGCAGGTGGCTTGCTCTCATCCGGCAAGGGATAGTCGAGGGTGAAGTGCAGACCGCGGCTTTCCTTGCGCATCTGGGCGGAGCGGATAATCAGTTCCGCAACCTGCACCAGGTTGCGCAGTTCCAGCAGGTCGTTGGTGACACGGAAATTCCAGTAATATTCCTGGATTTCGTGTTGCAGTAGTTCCACGCGCCGGCGAGCCCGCTGCAGTCGTTTGTCGGTGCGCACAATACCGACATAGTCCCACATGAAGCGGCGTAATTCGTCCCAGTTGTGGCTGACGACCACTTCCTCGTCAGAGTCGGTTACGCGGGATTCATCCCATTCCGGCAGTGGCGGCGGCATGCTGGTGGCGTCCAGCCGGGCTTCGATATCGGCGGCTGCCGAGGCGGCGAACACCAGGCATTCGAGCAGCGAATTGCTGGCCATACGGTTAGCCCCGTGCAGCCCGGTGCAGGCGGATTCACCGACCACATACAGACCGTCAACATCAGTGCGGCCCTTGAGACCGGTGCGTACTCCGCCACAGGTGTAATGTGCGGCCGGCACCACCGGGATGGCTTCCCGGGTGATGTCGATGCCGAGCGCCAGGCAGCGCTGGTATACCGTGGGGAAATGCTCTTCGATAAACGCAGCGGGTTTATGCGAGATATCCAGCAGTACGTGGTCGATACCGAGGCGTTTCATTTCATGGTCGATAGCGCGAGCCACAACATCGCGCGGCGCCAGTTCGCAGCGGGTGTCGAAGCGCTGCATAAAGGGCTTGCCGTCCGGTAGCAGCAACTTGCCGCCTTCGCCACGTACGGCTTCGGTGATCAGAAACGATTTTGCCTGCGGGTGATACAGGCAGGTCGGATGAAACTGGTTGAACTCCATATTGGCGACGCGGCACCCCGCACGCCAGGCCATGGCGATACCGTCACCGGTCGAGGTGTCGGGATTACTGGTGTAGAGGTAGACCTTGCTGGCGCCACCCGTTGCCAGAATGACAAATTTTGCCCGGAACACTTCCACGCGACCCACGCCCCGATCCAGTACATAGGCGCCCAGGCAGCGGTTTCCGGTTTG
>CAZWJB010000143.1:0-1791 GCA_964634485.1 uncultured Thiohalobacter sp.
TGATCGTTGCCTGCCTGTTGTCCGGCAACAGCCTGTCTGCCGGCGCAGAACCCGGGCACAGGCCCGCAACGGCCTCCTGGAAAAAACTCACCTATGAAGCATCGGGGTGGATAGGCAGCACTAACATACAGATTGAACTGCTGGAATCCTCGCCCCGGGAGTTGCAGGCAGCAACTCCGGAGCCGCTCGGAGAAGTATCCCTGCAGAGCGACCCTCAACGCATCCTTGTCATGGACATACAGGCGAGAGCCGATTCAGCGATAAACAAGCACCGATCCAGGGTGCGGATCTGGTTTGATGCCGCCAGTGGCGCAGTAATACAGCGGGAGAAAGTCCGTAGCGGCAAAAAGCCCTATCGCAAGGTGTACCGCTTTGCAGAGAACGGGGCATCCAGGCTGAAACAGATGCCACGGTCCAGGGATGAAGCCGGAGAACCGGCGCAGACGTGGAGCAAAATCAGGCAAACGACCTATCCCTACGATCTGCAAGATACAGGCTGTGCTACCGTCACAGACCCGGCGCTGATCCTGTACTTGCTATCGACCAGGGATAGCCACGCGCCATCCACCCCTCCCCCACGCTGCGTATTCTTTGACGACGCGCTATACCGGGTCTCGTTTACCGTCCGTGACGGCGAACGCTTGCCGGTTTCATACCGGGACAGCACGGATGACAACAATGCACGGGATGTATCGGATACCCGCGCAGTGCGCCATTACCGGCTTGGCGTCGCACCGCTGACGCCAGGTGCTGACCGGAAAGACTTTGAACTGCTCGAATTGCGTGGCGACATCGTGATCACGATGGATCCACAAGCCGGGATCCCGGTGCAACTGGCCGGCGATCGCCCCGGGGTGGCTCGTATCACTATACCGCTGGTTGGACTGCAACGACTCACCGTTGACTCAGACAACGGCGCCCAGCAGTAAACCTGCGCGCAAACAGCGGCTGGCATGAGCCCCTCACCAACACCATAAGAAATACGGCTAGCACTGATTACTGGTTTTAGCGCTATTCATTATCCCGGCAGGCTCCCCTGACGTGAGCTTGCGATGGAATAGCTCAAGCGTAAGATCCAGGCAAATTGATCCTAAAACTGCGTTATATCTTGGGCCTTCATCCCGAATGAAAGCATGCTCGGCATTAAACTCATGCCAGCTGAAATTGACCCCGGCATTTACCATGGATCGATAAATCAGCTCACGCCCTTCCTGCGGAATGTGCGGATCCTGCTTTCCCCAAATCATCAACATCTCACCGTGAATTTCACTCATCCTCGCCAGAGTATCATCATCCATACCTTTACCGAGACTCCCGCTATGGATATCCGTGGGATACAAACAAACACCGGCTTTAACATGTGGATTCATCGCCGCCCTGAAACTCAGGTGGCCACCGAGGCATATTCCGATTGTGCCCAATCTGCCATGGCAGTCATTATGATCCAGCAAATATTGTACAACCACATTTGCATCTTCATCATATTGAGATAATTCCTTTTCAATTTTTAACCGATTACCTTTTTCGGTTCCTGAAGCATCATAGGCAAAGGGTGACCCCGGCGGTTCAAATTCGTGATAAATTTCCGGCACAGCCACAGTGTAACCGTGACTGGCCAACTGGCGAGCAATGCGTTGTATCGGGCCTGTAACCTGATAGATTTCTGAAAACAGAATAACGCCGGGGAACTCTCCCTCATGTTTAGGATGATATAAAAAGGTCCTCATCTCACCTGCTGATGTTTCCAGATCAATATAATTTTCATCAATCAGCATTTACAGCCCCCTTTTT
>CAZWJB010000143.1:1891-4085 GCA_964634485.1 uncultured Thiohalobacter sp.
CTTCGCACGTTGCCTCCCAGCAACCTGGCCACGTCCTCTGTCGACAGACCCGCCTCGAGCAGTGCCTCCGTCAGCAGCGGTAGCCCGGCTGTATCGAACGGAGTTGTCGTTGTGCCGTCAAAATCGGAACCAAGGCCAACGTGGTCAATCCCGGCGACAGAGATAACATGCAACATGGCGTCAACTATGCCACGCACACTCACATCACAAACGGCGCCCTTCCAGTAGCCGATACCCACGACACCGCCGTTCCTGGCAATTCTGCGCAACTGTGCATCCGAGAGGGTCCGTTGACTGGGACAGGTCGCCTGCACGCCTGCATGCGAAACAACCACCGGCCTGGTCGCGATATCCAGCACCTCCTCAATCGCGGCTGGCGAAGCGTGAGCGAGGTCGATGGTAATGCCGAGCGACTCCATACGGGGAATGAGTAATCGCCCAAACTCAGTAAGCCCGTATTTGTCGACTCCATGTGCCGAGCCTGCGACATCATTATCGAAGAAGTGCACCAGGCCCATCATTCGAAAACCCGCTGAATGCAATTCAGCCAGAGCGTTCTCTTTCCCCTCCAATGCATGCATTCCCTCCAGCGACAACAGACCTTTAATCCCGTCTTTCGACAGGTCGGCGCGGCGGAGCACCAGCGAGAGTTCGGAGTTTTCGGCAAGAATTCGCAGTTCTCGCGCTTGCGCCAGTGCTCTGGCCTTCAGATCAAACCAGGTTGTCGGGGGCCGCCATGCGGCGATAAACAAAATCGGTAAACTGTCCTTATCGCCGGTATTAGCATCGTAGGTCCTGTCTTTTGATACTTTGGTCACCACGCTGAAGACCTGCAGATCAACGCCGCCATCTCGTAAACGGGGGAAATCAACATGCCCCCGAGTGTTTCGCTTGAGCAGATCGCGTTTCCACAGCAGCGAATCAGCATGCAGGTCGACGACAAACGCACTGTCATGCACCGCTCGGGCTTGCTCGGACACCGAATACGGTCCTGTCGCAAGCACACGGTTCTCCGTTGCGTCGATATGCGCCAGGACTCCGAACCGCAGAATACACATCGTTGCAGCCACAACCACCATGAGCCCGATTATCGCAATCGACAGACTGCGTTTCATTGATTGACCTCTTTACAAGACTTTTCCGGATAAAAAATCACACAACTTTTCGACAGGCTGCCGGAGCGAGGATCATAGCGGTTCCCGGGTGGCTATTTCCAGCCTTAGCCTTCTGAACTGCGTCGACCGCTGGAATTCTGGCAGCATCAACATGACGTGCGTCGTGATTTGGTTTTTGGTTGTCACGCAGCGCTGACAAGTAGTAAGCTCAACCTATCGCAATAGTTTTACGTAAGCAAGAAGCCCTCAGGAGGCAATAATGAACCCCTTGCAACAACTTAATAGCTTCGGTCAGTCTGCCTGGTTTGACTATATTCGACGCAACCTCATCACCAGCGGTGAACTGCAACGCCTGGTCACGGAAGATGGTGTCACGGGCGTCACTTCGAATCCCTCGATTTTCGAGAAGGCGATTGCCGGCAGTACCGATTACCAGGATACCATCGTTGAGCTTTCGGGCCGCGGGGATCTCGATACCAAGGCCATCTACGAGTCGCTTGCGGTTGCCGACATACAGCAGGCTGCAGATATTCTCAGGCCCGTATATGACTCCAGCGATCGTCGCGACGGCTATGTCAGCATGGAGGTCTCCCCCCGGCTCGCCCATGATGCCGAGGCGACCCTCGCCGAGGCCAGACGTCTGTGGACGATGGTTGACCGCCCGAATCTCATGGTCAAGGTCCCGGCAACAGCCGGGGGGCTGCCAGTGATCGAGACCCTGATCAGTGAAGGGATCAATGTCAACGTCACCCTGCTGTTTTCCAAAGCAGCGTACAAGCAGGTAGCCGAAGCCTTTATCAGCGGCCTGGAAACGCGTGCTGCAAATGGCGGAGATATCGCGGGTGTCGCGAGTGTTGCCAGTTTCTTTATCAGCCGCATTGACACCCTGGTCGACAACCTGATCGATGAACGTCTGGAAGGCCTGGACGATCCCCGGCAGGCCACCTTGCTGGAAGGCATCAAGGGCAAGGTCGCTATCGCCAATGCCCGTGTCGGTTATCAGGCCTACCAGCGGTTGTTCAGCGGTGACCGCTGGCAAGCCCTGGCCGACAAGGGCGCAAGTACCCAGCGTATGCTAT
>CAZWJB010000144.1:0-2678 GCA_964634485.1 uncultured Thiohalobacter sp.
CGGGCCTTTAGCCATCGACCTTCAGCTCCCGGTCATTGTCGTCCGGGACAGCCCTGTACAAGGAGCTAATGCGAATCGCACGCGGCTCGACAATGCAGGCTTCGCGACACTGGCCACAGCCGACACACAGCTCCGCATCAATCACCGGCCGCCAGCTCTCCCACTTGAGCGCGCCAGGCTGTGGGCAGGAAGCGGCACATGCGCCGCACTCCGGCCCCTGCCAGGGCAGGCATTGCCCGGTATCAATTTCCGCACGCGCCAGCTTTGGTGCAGGCAGCGGTTCACCCTCGTCCACTTCCGGTAAAAGCAGGGCGCCTGGTTCACAGGCACTGACGCAGGGCCAGCCCTCGCACAGGTGACAGCTCCTGTTGATGAGATCCAGCGCCGGTGTGCCGGCAAACTGTACGCCCAGTCGTGCCGGCAGCGGAAAGATGGTCTGCTGTGGACAAGCTTCAATACAGGCGTTACAGCGCGTACAGGCAAGCAGAAACTCCAACTCGTCCAGTGCATACGGCGGACGTATCCAGTGCGCCGCCCGGTGCGCTACCCGGCTGTCCGCCTGCTGCACCAGCTTCTCACCGGTCTTGTGCGCCACCTGGCGAAAAAATCCGCGTCGCGTGGTATCCATTACATTCTCATTATCATGGGTTGCGACAACAACCAAAGGTGAAATCCGGTTATCAGCACCACAAACCCGAGCATCGGCGCCAGTCGCCAGCCACCACTATGGCCCCCGGCCGCCAGCAACGCACGTCCGCGGTGGCGTACGATCTGCACGGCGATCCAGAACCCGAATACCATCAGCCCGGCCTGCACGGCAAACAGCGTGTCCTGCGAGATCAGCATATCGAAGTGACGTGCGTGCTTTTCCATGGTGCTTAGTGGCGCCATGTCGGTGCCCAGCGGGTTACGGAACACAGCGCCTGCACCAACACCCTCACGCACCAGGTGATTGAGGTTATGCGCCATGTGATAGGCAAACGCCAGCGGCAATGCCACAAAGGCAAGGTTCATGAACAGGCGGCGAAACGGTACCGCACCACTCACCAACTGACGCGTAAGCCAGACAAAAAGTGCATACACCAGCACCACCACCGCCATGCTGCCAAACATGCCCACGGTAAAGCTTTCCAGTAGTCGGCCGGAGTCATTCAGGACCCGCGCCAGACTACTCATCCAGGTTTCCCAGAACGACATCATCGACAGGCCGTGGAAACCGGTCAGTGCCAGCAGGCCAATCATGAACCAGGCTTCGTCGTGACGCGGCCGCGCGTCCTGCACCGCTTCGACACTGGGTGAGCGTAAACGCCACGCTACATTGTCGTGCGGGCAGCTGCGCACGCAGTTACCACAGGAGGTACAGTAACTGTTCTGTTTTAACCGCCCCATCACCAGCCAGGTTGGACAGGGTTCTGTTTCGCTGTCGCCGTGGTAACAGTCCAGTGACGTGCAGTCGGCGCAGGTTTGAGTGTCGATCGGTCGCAGTTCAACCGGGGCCAATTGCGAATACAGGCCGACCGTGCGTCCTACCGGACAGAAATAGCGACAGAAGGCCTTGCGCTCAAAGATCGCCAGCGAGACGGTCGCCAGCACCACCATCAGCAAGGACACAGCCGCCGTTGCATAAGGGTCTGTAGTGATACCCAGTCCAAGCTCCAGCCAGGTCAACGCTATAAACAGTAACAATGCCGGCCAGATGGTGCGCAGGACGCGAGGCACGCGCAGGTTAAGACTGTTGTTGGGTTCCGCACGCTTCCACAAACGACGGCGTACCAGCCACTGCGCCAGCGTGTCCCACGGACAAACGGCGCACCACGCGGTACCAAGAAAGAACACCGAGAAAATCAGACCCGCCCACCAGAGATTCCAGGTAAGCACGGTAGCGATATTGCGCTCAGGGATCGGGTTTCCAAACAGGCCAGCGTAAATAACCAGCAGGAACAGTGCTGCGAAAACTGCTTTCAGACCCAGCAGTATTTTTGGACTGCTCACCAGGTGGCGCACCAGGCCACGCACCATCGGTGCACGCGCAAGACTGTACACGGCGGCACTGGCGGATCCCGGCAAAGGTGCAATAACGGCCCACAGGGTCAGGATGATCATTCCACCGATCACCACCATGCCCCATATCGCGGGCAACCCGGGATGCGTCATGATCATGGAGCGCGCTCATCGCGGTGTGCAGCACGAATACGGTCGCGTTGCAGGCGCTTGCGCTGAAACAGGCTGGCCGCAATCAACACAATCAGCAAAGCCACCGCGGCAAGGGTAATGGGCCCCACCGGCGACGGTTGACCGATACGCAGTGGAAAATCGACCAGGTAAGGCTCGCCGTCAGCCTGGAACTCGGCACGGATCACGTAGTCGCCGTCCTCGCTGAATACAAAGCCCTGGCGGAACACACTGTCGTCCGGTGGCTGCACGCCCAGCATCTCAGGCGGCGCGGCGCCGAACCAGACATTGTCACGCACGGTAAAAGTCACTTCACCGGCGAAGGGTTCGCCATTGTCCATGTGAGTGGCATACAGGTTGATACGCCCCGATTCTCCAGCGCGGGGAAACGCCGGGTATACCATGTACGTCACGAAGTAATTGCCGATCTGGGTTTCCACCTGCATGCTCGGTGGCGTGTTGGAATCTTCATTCAGGCTGTACGCCGGGCGACCCAGCACATGGTG
>CAZWJB010000144.1:2778-4073 GCA_964634485.1 uncultured Thiohalobacter sp.
CTCTCCTCATTCTGATGTTTCCGCTGGTGACGTTTACCCAGGTGTCCGGGCCCCTGGTAACCTACGTCTGTCAGCTTGATCTCGAACGTCAACGCATCAGTCGGACACACAGCGATGCAGGCCGTACAGTTATTGCATTCCTGGCCAAAGCTATCGTGCAGGGGATCGAGACCGAACTCGCAAACAGCGTTGCACTTGGCGCAATCGTTGCAATTTTCAGCGATGCGCTGAATGCGCAGCAGCCGATAACGACCCAGCAGTGAATACAGCGCACCACCCGGACACAGGTAACGGCAAAAACCACGTTGCGCCACCAGCAAATCGAATAACAGTGTTACGGCAAAGAACACCGCACCGACACCAAAACCACCAAGTGCAATGGCGTAGTATATTTCCCGGCCTATCACAGCCGGTGGGTAGACCGCGGCTACGACCACCGAGCCGGTTCCCATAGATATCACCAGCCCGGCAGCCAGCACCACGTACTTGAAGCGCTTGTCGAGCTGACGATGCCCGGTATACAGGCCCGCGCGCCGCAGCAGGATGGCAAGGTTGCTGTTCAGTTCATACAGGAAACTGGCCGGGCAAATCCACCCGCAGTAGAAACGTCCAAACAGCAGGGTGAGCAGAACGGGGATCAGCGCTGTAAGCAGGAATGGCGTGTACAGGTTCATACCCGCCGCCATTTGCCCCAGCGCTGCGAGCGGATCACTGAGCTGCAGACCGAAAAAAGTACCCGACCAGGTATTACCCTTTATGGCGTCCAGGTCTTCGACAGGATCGCTGACAAATGGTGCGGTCAGCATCTCCATGGTGTCGTACAGTTCTTTCTCCTGTGGCGCGAGCAGATCATAGGCGTGTGCCGCCACATAGGTCTGGTACAGGTGTACGAACGGCAAAAACACCAGCAGCGCGAACACTGATGCCAGTGTCAACCAGCGCAGCTTGTTGAGGTGCCGCCAGAGAAAAAACGGTTTCACTTTCGGCTGCATGGTTTACCCGTAATTCGGGACGATGCGAATCGCCTGCGGCATCTGGATGCAGGAACGTTCACACAAACCGCAACCTATACACTTGTCGGTCACATGCGGCTGTTCCATCATACCGACAGTAATCGCAACATCCGGCAACGGACAGGCGCGGTAACAGACCCCACAGCTCTTGCCCTGGTAGGACAGACACAGGCGCGTATCGACCACGGCATGGCCCATGCGCACACCTTCAAGGATCGGTTCCATCTCGCGCACAATGGGCTGGATGGCGCCACTGGGACAGACATCGCCACACTTCATGCA
>CAZWJB010000145.1:0-4044 GCA_964634485.1 uncultured Thiohalobacter sp.
TGTGTCTTGTTTACGAGATGCTAATCTGTAGATCTTATTCGTTACAGTACACTAGGACAGCAATTGACCGGAAACATTCGACCGATTCGGCTTTCCCACGGATCGATTATCTGTCTGTTACCAGCAGCGTGGCCGCTGTTGCCTGGGTGATTTTCTGCAGAAAATCGAAGTTCAGGGTGTCAGTGGTATCGGTTGGCCGGTGGTAATGAGGATTACGGAAATTGGCGGTATCAGTCAGCATAATCGCCCGGTAGCCATTGTCCCAGTAGGGTTTGTGATCACTGCGCAGTGCGTCCCTGAAAAAGCCGCCCACACGCTTTGCGCTGAAGTAGGGCAGGGCAGGCACATAGACTGTCAGTGCGTTTTCGAACCGCTTGCCGAGCCCGCCGGATCGCAGGTTGCCTACCACAGCCACGAAATTGCCGGTGGTGGGCGGCGAAAACAGCCACGGGATTCTCGCTGGCGTGCGCTGGGTCTCCGGCCTCTCCGTGGCATAGCCGACCATTTCGAGAATAATGGCGCCATCCAGGCTCTCGTTACGATCCTGAACCTGCTGAACGTGATACCGGCTGCCATCTCTGCCATCTTCCTCCCGGGCAAAAAAGCAAAAGCGAACGGTGGGTTTCATTGTGACCTGCGACAGGACTCTGGCCACTTCCAGGACGGCAGCGACACCACTGGCGTTGTCGTCGGCTCCGGGGCTGGTTGCGACCGTATCATAGTGTGCACCCAGTTCGAGGATGGCGGCATGCGCCTTGCTTCCGGAATGTTCTGCAATAATATTCACGAATCCGGCGCCGATGCGATTTTGTGCCGCAGTGGAGTCGGGTGATTCCTCGAAGGGCTGGTAACCAAAACCGACAAGTTGCGCCTTGATGTAGTTGACGGTGTGGCGGGTGGCTCGCAGGTCGCTCGCAGGTCGTGGACCGGGTCCGGTCAGTGCTGTGACGTGGTTTTTCAGGCGTGCCTGATCTATCTGCCGGATCAGGTCGGTGATGTCTTTGTATTGTGCACGCTCTGTGCAACCGGCAACCAGCAGGAAAGCTGTCAGGGATAGTGTGATAGTTCGTTGCATACGGTGGCTGACTGGTACAGATTCCTTTCAGGGCATGTTATAAGACATTGAGGAGCATATTATGAACCGGTTTTTACAGCGCCTGGCGAAATATTATTTACCGATGCTGCTGGTCAGTACTGCTGTCAGTGCAGAGGAGTTATGTGCATACATATCCCGGAGTCATTATGTTGACGGATGGGAGGAGGTTGGCTCAAAAGAGGGCATAAGCAGCCCGATTACGCATGGCGGTGTGGTGAACTGTTCTTTCTTTCCCGATCAGAGCGAGAAACTCAATGTCCTCGTTCGCCAGGAACGTGGCGACTATCAGAACGTAGAGTACCGCATATTCTATACGGATGGCAGTGGAGTGATTCAGGGCGAGGCAGGGAAGCAGCTGGATGTCGCAGACTACCAGGATAACTGGAAACTCAGGTGCAGAACCAATCCATCGGATCAACTGCGGCATTGTGTGCTTCAGAAGGGGGATCTCTCTATCCACAGGTACCGGGATGGTTCGTTCATGGTGGATGTCGGCAGCAATCAAAAGCCTGGCAGCAATATGCTGGTTCGTGTCGATAGCAACGAAGCGATTACAGCCGATACGCAGGATGGTTTTACCGATGAACAGACAGACCTGATTCTTGAGCAGGTAAAGACTGGAAAAACAGTGCATACCCGCTATGAGAATGTTTCAAACCAGTGGCAAACCGACTCGACTGTCAACCTGTTCGCTTATCCCCAGGCGGCGGATATTATGGAGATTGTTGCCGCCGATCTATTCACTGTGGATAAAATCACAGCGGATGATGTACGTCAGGTGATCACTGCCACAGACCTGGCTTCGGAGCATCACGATAGCGATGAAATTGGCCGGTATCTGGGTAAAAGTTTCTTCAAGTATGTTGATGTCCCCGGCAGTAGTCCTCCGGTGACTGCCAGGGTCGACAGGACACAGTATCTGGAGATGATCAGGAAGGGCTGGAAAACCCTGGAAGACTACAGCTATCAACGTAAGGATGTTGTCATCAACGTGGCGCCCGACGAGGCAAGCGCAGAGTCAAATTCGACTGTTGTAGAAACCATATCAATGAACGGACAGAAAATGGTGAGCAAGGTCAGGGAATACGCACGCTATAAAATGGAGGATGGCAGAGCGGTCATTGTCAGAATCGAAACCCAGACGCTGGTGGGCGATACAACGCCCGAGTAGCCTGTGCCGGGCAGTGTGTATCAGGCGGGTGTTGCGTATGGAGCCGATGCAGGGACGGGGATTGTTTCGCTGTCATACTGCTGAATCCAGTTAAGTATATTTTCCCACGGGGCAGCGTCTTTCTGCGCGGCACGTTCCGCGAGTTCACAGATCCCAATGCCCCTTTCTGTGGAACGTACGTAGTTCTGCGTATCCCGGATATGCGCGATGACAGGTATATCCAGGTTTTTAAGAAAGCGCTCCAGCATATCCAGCGACCGGGTTCGGACGCGGGTTCGATTCGCAATTATTGCGATATGCTTGTTTCTCGCGCGTGCTTTGCCGACCAGAAGCAAGTCGCGTATGAAATTTGCTGTGGAGTGTATATCAATCGCCGAGGGTAATACGGGGATCAGGATAATATCTGACTCGTTAACCCGGTCAACAAGATCAAAACCTGCATGCCCGGCGGGCGTATCCTGAATTACATAGCGTGTCTGTTCGGGAATTCGCAATTGCCAGGAGCGTGTTACACCCGCCTGGGGCGGTTTGTATGCAGCGACGCCACGGATAGACGGTAACTCCGGATCACGCGCCTTGAGCCAATGGGTGCTGGACCCCTGGGCATCATAATCGAACAGGTCTGTGGCGTAGCCCCGGGAAATGCAGTAGCTGGCAAGGTTAGTGGCAACGGTGGTTTTCCCGCAGCCGCCCTTGGTATTCATTACGACAATTCTCAGCACCGCTATGCACCAGAATAACCAGTTGAAAGAAGATGAACGTCAAGCTGTTATCTCTATCGGCTTTTCCGGTGAATATTTAAGAGAATACGCTTGTTACCGCCGCCGCTGCTTCCTGGGATTTAACAAGAGCGAACAGCAACATGGTCAGGATGGTAATAATTCCAACATCTGATTTTATGAAATTCACGGCAATCTCTCCCATCTTGTCCTTCCTCCTGTTGACGGAAGGCGGTTATTTTTTTAGTCGCGCCATTAAATAAAGGCAGGAATCGAGCCAGGACGGGATTTGTTACGGAAATGAGCGGGTTAGCAGCCCCGGGTTTTGGAGAGAAATTAAAAGTGTAATGAAACTCGACGAGCTGTGGTAATAATTCAGTTAAAACATAAACATATATCCATGCATCAATATTTGCGTAAATGGAAAATCGTAAATAAAAACGACATTTCAGGGCTGTTTTTGCATCGACCTATGTGTCGCAGGGCATGGCTGTCAGGTGTTCACTGGCTTCCAGTGCCTGGTTGAAACCGAACAGGCGCATGTCTGTCATGCGTTGCGGATAAAGGATACCGTCCAGGTGATCGCACTCGTGCTGTACTACCCTGGCATGGAAGTCATGAGCTTCCCGCTGTATGGCTGTGCCGGTCTGGTCAACGCCCGAATAACGGATATGCGTATAGCGGGACACGGCACCACGCAGGCCTGGCACACTGAGGCAACCTTCCCAGCCTTCATTTCGGTCATCGGACAGTGGCGCAATGACCGGGTTCACCAGCACTGTCCGGGGGACTGATTCTTCATCCGGATAGCGTGGATTGCAGTCGAAACCGAAAACAACCACACGCAACCCAATGCCGATTTGCGGTGCAGCGAGACCTGCGCCGTCCTCTGCGTGCATGGTATCCATAAGGTCCTGTACCAGTGCATGGAGTTCCGGCGTATCGAACGCCTGCACCGGTCTGGCAATCTCCAGCAGGAGGGGATCCCCCATTAACAGGATTTGTCGTACAGCCATTTGTATCCTCCCCGATTAGCCGCGGCATGTTAAACCATAATT
>CAZWJB010000146.1:0-4015 GCA_964634485.1 uncultured Thiohalobacter sp.
TTTCCAAAAAGGATGCGCGCAGGATGGAGCGGTTTATCCATTACGGATTCGCTGCAGGTGCGCAGGCACTCGGTGATGCCGGCCTGGAGATTACTGAAAAAAATGCCGAGCGAATCGGTGCATCCATAGGCTCTGGCATAGGCGGTTTGCAAGGTATCGAGAAGAGCTATGACGCCTTTCTGAAAGGTGGCCCGCGCAAGATTTCCCCGCTCTTCGTTCCGGCCAATATCATCAATATGATCGCCGGGAACCTGTCCATCATCTATGGCCTCAAAGGCCCGAATATTGCGATGGTCACCGCCTGCACATCGGGTACACACAGTATCGGTGAGGCCGCACGCATAATCGCATATGGTGATGCGGACGCCATGCTTGCCGGGGGCGCGGAAATGGCTACAACGTATACCGGTCTGGGCGGGTTTGCCGCAGCCAGGGCCCTGTCCACGCGCAATGACGATCCCCTGGCGGCAAGCCGCCCCTGGGACCGGGACCGGGACGGTTTCGTGCTGGGCGACGGTGCCGGTGTCATGGTGCTGGAGGAATACCAGCACGCCAGGGCGCGTGGTGCGACTATCTATGCGGAAGTTTCCGGTTACGGTATGAGCGGTGATGCGCACCACATGACTCAGCCGTCAAAGAACGGCGAGGGTGCGGCCCGCTGCATGCGCAATGCAATTCGCGATGCCGGTCTGAATCCGGACCAGATTGATTATATCAATGCACACGGAACGTCTACGCCGGCAGGTGATGTGGCGGAAGTCCAGGCCATCAAAACGGCGCTGGGCGAACATGCGCGCAAGGTGGCAGTCAGTTCAACCAAATCAATGACCGGCCATCTGCTGGGGGCTGCCGGCGGAGTAGAAGCTATATTCTCGGTAATGGCGATACGTGACCAGATAGCACCACCGACCATCAACCAGATCACAGCTGATCCGGAATGCGATCTGGATTTCGTGCCAAACGAAGCCCGCAAAATGAAAATCAATGCTGTCATGTCCAATTCATTCGGTTTCGGCGGCACCAACGGCGCGGTTGTTTTTACCAAACTGCACTAGTGCTCTATCAGGTAACCACCGAAGCCAGCTTCGACCTGCTTGATTTGCACGCCCTGGATCCAGGGCGTTATCCCTTTCTCCTGGAAAGTTTTGCCCACGGACCGCAGGGCCGTTTTGATATCCTGTTTGCCTTTCCCGGTGAGACACTGGCGCTGCATGAACTGCACGCTTTTGATTTTCTGCAGGAGCTGGATACACGCTGGAAGGCAGAGGCGGAAGGTCCCGGTTACCAGGGATCACTGCCGTTTCACGGCGGCTGGTTTCTTTTCCTGGGCTATGAGCTTGCGGCGCAGATCGAGCCACAGCTGGAGCTGCCGCAAGACAGCTCTGCGCTGCCTGTTGCAAGTGCGACCCGGATTCCGGCCGCGATTATCCATGACCATCAAAAAGGTGAGCGCTGGATTATTGCTGAACAGCAAAGCTGTATCAGCCAGGTCAGAGAAGATATTATCCGCCTGAAGTCATATGAACCCCGGACTCTTGCGGTGTCCTGTGACTCAGTTGAAGATCCGGCACAACCCTATCTGGATGCTGTGGAGCGAATACTTGATTACATCCGGGAAGGCGATGTGTTTCAGGTCAACCTGTCGCGCCAGTGGTCCGGTGACTGGCCGCAGGATGTCAGCAGCCATACCCTGTACCGGCAACTGCGCACGGCCAACCCCGGGCCTTTCAACGGGCTGGCCACCTGGGGTGACATGGCGGTACTGAGTTCATCTCCGGAGCGACTGGTTGAAACCAGGGGTGACCGGGTGCAGACCCGCCCGATTGCCGGTACGCGCCCCCGGGGTAACAAAACGGACACCGACAGGTCCTTCTCCGAAGAACTGATGAGGCATCCGAAAGAACGTGCCGAGCACATAATGCTGATCGACCTGGAGCGTAATGATGTGGGACGGATCGCAATTCCGGGCAGTGTCAGGGTAAGCGAACTGATGTCGCTGGAGTCCTACGCTACAGTCCATCATATTGTGTCCAATGTCGAAGCACAGATGCGGCCCGCGGTGACGCCGGGACAGGTTATTCGCGCACTGTTCCCGGGTGGGACAATCACTGGCTGTCCGAAGGTGCGCTGTATGGAGATTATTGCCGAACTCGAAGGTACCGGTCGCGGGGCCTACACAGGCTCCATGGGATACCTGAACCATGATGGCAGTATGGATCTCAATATTCTTATCCGCACGCTGGTGCGTAGTGGTGAACAATTACGCTTTCGTGCGGGTGCCGGGATTGTCAGCGACTCTGTCCCGGCTGACGAGCTGGAGGAAACCCGTGCCAAGGTACGCGGCATGCTGAGAGCGCTAAAAGGGAAGGGGCTGTGAACGAGGTGCAGTACTGGGTTAATGGCCAGCAGGGGGCGCTGGTCAATGCGGCCGAGCGTGCCCTTCAGTACGGGGATGGACTGTTTGAGACAATCCGTGTTCGTCACGCCAGACCTGAGTACCTTGCAAGGCACATGCAGCGCCTGAGCGCAGGTTGCGAACGGCTGAAGTTTCCTGCAGTGGACTGGGCGCTGATCAGGCAGGAGTTGGTAAAGCTGGCAGGGCAACAAGAGGACGCCGTGCTGAAATACATACTCAGCCGCGGCGTTGGTGGCCGCGGTTATCAACCCGGGCCTGAGCTGGAAGTAACCCGCATTGCCAGCATTCACCCTTTGCCACACTGGACATCGGATCCGGAACAGAATGGCGTGCGTACGCGCATTTGTACGACAGCCCTGGCTACCCAGCCGCTGCTGGCCGGAATCAAGCACCTTAATCGCCTGGAACAGGTGATAGCACGCACGGAGTGGGATGATGCGGATATCGCCGAGGGATTGATGCTCGACCAGGGCCAGCAGCTGATCGAAGCTACCACGAGCAACGTTTTTATTGTGCGTGGTCGTGAGCTGTTGACCCCGGAACTGTCGAATTGCGGTGTGGCGGGTGTCATGCGATCTGTTATTCTCGACCTTGCGGCCACCCTGGGGTTTAAAACACGGGTACAGCAGCTGACGCTGGACGATGTGAGGGCCAGTCAGGAAGTATTTGTCTGTAACAGCCTGGCAGGGGTTTGGCCTGTGGTGCATATCGAGGGCCTCGGCGAATTTGGCATTGGCAGGATCACTCGCCAGTTGCAGGTGGCCATGCAGGCTGACGACGGTGAGGATAACGGGAACTGGTATATAACGTGAGCCGGCCAGGAAGAAAAAAGCGCACAGTACGCGATACTGTTTTCCGGATATCCGGTTTGCTCGTTATTGTGGCCAGTTTCGTACTCGCCTTGCTGCTAATGGATTTCCAGGCATTCCGCCAGGACCCCCTCTCCATTCCTGACAACGGGTTGCGTCTGGTGGTGGAACCGGGCAGCGGCCTGAAGTCGATCGCCAGGCGACTGGAACTGCAACAGGTCTTGAGCAAACCCGTTTATCTGGTGGTGCTGGCACGCTACCTCAGGCTGGATGCGCGCATCAAGGCCGGGGAATTTCAGCTGCAGGCTGGTGTTACTCCGGAGCAGTTGTTGCGCCAGCTTGCCGACGGGAAAGTAGTCCAGCACACCATTACCCTGATCGAGGGTGAAACATTCGCGCAGATGATGCAGCGAGTGAGCAAGGACCCGGTACTCGTGCACAAGCTCGAAAGTACCGATGCTGAAACCGTAATGAGCGCAATCGGCAACCCTGGCCTGCATCCGGAAGGCCGTTTTCTTCCCGAAACCTACCATTTTCCGCGCGGTACATCCGACATCGACTACCTGCGCCGCGCTTTTGTTGAAATGGAGACGTTTCTTCAGGAGAGCTGGCAGGAACGCGACAAGGATCTGCCGTTGAAGACGTCTTACGCTGCACTGATACTGGCTTCCATTGTGGAAAAGGAGACGGGTGTTGTGGAGGAACGCCCGATGATCGCGGGTGTTTTTGTGCGGCGTCTGAGAAAAGGCATGAGGCTGCAGACGGATCCAACCGTAATATACGGTATGGG
>CAZWJB010000147.1:0-3961 GCA_964634485.1 uncultured Thiohalobacter sp.
ACACGTTCTGGAACTGCACGGTCATGGCGGACCTGTCGTCATGGATTTGCTATTGACGCGGGTTCTGGAGCTGGGCGCGCGGCCGGCGCGACCGGGTGAATTCTCCGAACGCGCTTTCCTGAATGACAAGCTGGATCTGGCACAGGCGGAGGCCATTGCCGATCTTATCGACAGCAGCACCGAGCAGGCGGCCCGCGCCGCGACGCGTTCGCTGCAAGGCGAATTCTCCAGCAAGGTTCAGCTACTGGTCACCGAGCTGATTGAATTGCGCAGCTATGTCGAAGCCGCTATTGATTTCCCGGAGGAAGAAATTGATTTTCTCAGCGACGGCGAGGTGCAACGCCGCCTGAGCAGCGTAGTCGATCGGTTGCAGCAGGTGCGTTCACAGGCACGGCAGGGCTGTTTGTTGCGCGAAGGTATGAACCTGGTACTGGTGGGCCAACCCAACGCCGGCAAGTCCAGCCTGCTGAACGCACTGGCCGGAAATGAAACAGCTATCGTCACCCCCGTTGCAGGGACCACACGCGACGTGTTGCGCGAGCATATACAGATTGACGGCATGCCCCTGCATATTATCGATACAGCGGGCCTGCGTGACAGTAGCGACCTCATTGAACAGGAGGGCGTTCGCCGCGCCTGGGCACAGATCGAGCAGGCTGACCGGGTGCTGCTCATCATCGATGACCAGATTGGTTACAGCGCAGAGGATCAGCAGGTGCTCGACCGCTTACCCCGCGGGCTTCCACATACCCTGGTGTACAACAAGATCGATCTTAGCGAGCGCTCAGCCGGGATTGACCGGACAAAGTCAGCTACTGAAGTATCGCTGAGCGCGACCACCTGTGACGGACTGGACTACCTGAGAAGCCACCTGAAGGCGGCAATGGGCTACGAGGAATCCGGCGCTGGCAGCTTCAGTGCAAGAAGGCGTCATCTGGATGCCTTGTTGCGAGCCAGCGGAAATCTGGACCATGCGCAGTCGTGTCTTGACACTGGTGCGGGCGAGCTGCTGGCCGAAGAACTACGCCTGGCCCAGCAACAGCTGTCCGAAATCACCGGCGAGTTTTCGAGCGATGATTTGCTGGGAGAAATCTTCTCCAGCTTCTGTATCGGAAAATAAAAAATCCCCGCATCAGCGGGGATTGAAAAGGTAGCTACAGTAGAAGAGGAGTCGGTGCACTACCGGGTCTAGCCCGCACTTCTCACCGCGGGGCGAGATGATCGCGCAGAGATTTGGATTCACAGTGGATTTTCTGATAGAGCGGAATACGGACTGTATTTCCGACTGAAGAAAATCCACTGTGGATTCAAAGATCAAGTGAGGGCTTGTCATCGTGGTGAGAAATGCGGGCTAGATATCAGCCAGATGATCAATCTTGCGATACGTCCAGCCTTCACGCAGGCGCTTTACAATGTGGTCAACAGCAGTGGCGCCTGTATGCACGTCGTCTATCATAACCGGCTCAACGCCTTCCTTTCGTGCATTGCGCAACGCATTCATGCAGGCAATGAATTGCAGGTTGGTATATTTTTCACCCAGCGCCCGCACGCGACCCTCGAAAGGGGATACGCCTGCACGCATCAGATCAATACCGCCGGAGTTGGCGATGACTTCCACCTGTACATCGCTTTCCTGGTGTTCTTCCAGGAAGGTCTCGGCGTAGTCCAGCACTGCCTGGAAATGCCCGGGTTCGGCATCACTCAGGTGCAGCAGGACCTTGTGCGGGTTTTCCTGTCCGAGACCGGTGGCGGCCAGTTGCGTAGCCGCCTCGCGTTCGGCAAAGACGTATCCCAGCAGGCCACCAGCCAGACCGACGGCCAGCGCCACGATCGAAGCGGCGATACCGGTTTGCAATCGGCTCCAGCTCTTTCTGTACCTGGGCAGCCGCTGTTCGACGGGCTGAGCGTCGGCAAAACCGGTGCGCATCCAGTCCTTGGCGCGGCGCAGCTGGCATACCTGTTCCCGGATCTCGGGGTCGTTGTCCATCGCGCTCAACACCGTTCGTTCCAGCTCCGGGTCGAGCTGCCCGTCCACATACGCATTCAGCGTGAACTCATCCAGTTCATTTCGAATATTCATCCTGATATCCATAATTATTTCACTCGTCGCAAGGGGATCGCCGCTCCTGACGCCTCCCCGGTTTGGGTATCCAACAATTTAATCAATGCCTTACGTGCTCTGTATAGACGACTCATCACCGTGCCGATGGGGATTTCAAGAACGGTGGCGACATCGCAGTAGGCAAACCCTTCAAGATCCACCAGTGCCAGAACCCGGCGTTGCTCCACCGGTAGCTCGGCGACGGCAGTTCGTACCCGGGCGACAACTTCCATCTGCCCGACGCGATGTTCCGGGCCGTGATCTTCGCCGGGCTGCTGCTCGTCCAGATCCTCATGTGGGCGGTAACGCCGCAAGTGCTGTTTCCAGCAGTTATTCAGGATGCTGTACATCCAGGCATACAGACGCTCTTTGTCGCGCAGCTGGTGGCTTTTCTGCAATGCCAGGGCCATGGTTTCCTGAACCAGGTCATCGGCCACCATCCGGTCACCACACCAGGCCAGGGCAACCCGGAATAACCGGCCCCGGGATGCAGCTATATTTTTCCTTATATTAGCTGCCGTACAAACGCGCGTAAGTATGCTCATAACAGTCTAGATGCAATTACCGGCAATTTTATTTCCTTTATAGAGGGATTAATTTCCCGGGAATAAAAGTATTGGTACGGGCCTCTACACAACTAGCGCCGGCCGCTGTGCTCCGGAAAGGGTCGCCTCAAGTCTACAACAATGAGTGCCGCTGTACTCCGGATTGAGCCGCATTAAGTTTACAAACGGGAGAAGATAATGGATCGATTGAACAAACCACTGAGCTGGGTGATTGCCACCGTGCTGCTAGCTGTCAGCACCCTGGCATCTGCAGCACCAGCCGAAGACAAGCCATTTGCGGAAAAGAAAGTGGTTCTGCAAATCAGCGACCAGGACTCATATAAGCAAACGCTTGTATTGAATGTGGCCAGCAACCTGATCAAGCATTATGGTCCCGACCAGGTTGACGTGGAGATCGTCGCATTTGGGCCGGGACTGCGCTTGATGTTTGCAGATAACTCCAACGCAAAGCGTATCGAAACCCTGTCGAATGACAGCGGTATCCGTTTCAGCGCCTGTGAAAACACGATGCGCAAAGTGACCAAGAAGCTGGGGCATGCTCCCAAAATCAATCCCAAGGCAACCCGCGTGTCGGCGGGCGTAGTCCGTATCCTGGATCTGGTTGATCAGGGCTATATCCTGGTGAAACCCTGATTATTAAAGACACTGAATCACTACTTTATACAGTGAGAGGAACATTATGAAACTTAAAAAACTGGTGCTGAATACAGCACTCGCACTGGGAATGACTGGAACAGCGAATGCCGCCAACTGGCTGGCACTGCAAGGTACCGAGCCCCCTGGTTCCGCCGACCGCGCCAAGGTGTGGGGCTTCATCCAGCCACAGTATTTCTATACCGAAAACACCAAACTGAAAGCCGGTCCCTGGAAGGGCCAGAAGGCGGTCTTCAACCAGGCTGGTCCGGAGCGCACATCGAGCAATACTTTCCAGATGCGCCGCGCACGTATTGGTATCCGCGGCACCAACTTTCCTCTGGACAGCAAGACCAACTACTTCCTGTTGATCGAGGCTGGCAAGAACGGTATTACCGAATTTGATTCTGCGGTGGCTGCGACGGATGCCAGTGTGACCTTCAGCCACATCCCGTATGCACGCCTCCGCGTGGGTCAGTTCAAGACGCCGACCGCTGAAGAAGGCTTGCAGGCAATCCACGTATTCGACTATATCAACTTCACTACCGGTACCGACCAGATGCTGCTGGAACGCTTCGTCGATGAAGATGGATCACGCGGCAATTTCAAGAACGGCTTGAACGGTTCGGTCAGTGCCTTCCGCGATATCGGTGTCCAGGTG
>CAZWJB010000148.1:0-3960 GCA_964634485.1 uncultured Thiohalobacter sp.
GGGATTGCCCTGACGATTCGTTCAGCTGACACATCAGTAAATACCGTTCATACAAGCGTGAATGCATCTTAACATACCTGACATAAACGCCCGTGAGTCTCTCACCGGTCGCACGTAGTGGCGTGTTATCAACCTGCATTATGTACCGGAGGACTGTTTATAAAAGAAAAAGGCCGAAAAAGGCCTGACCATGAAGGATGTGCATACCTGGTTGCTGTTGCAAGAGAAGGAATTCCTGGCGGACATGCTTGTGGAAGCCGCTGACTACGATGAGCAGTTGAGTGGTAGCCTGATGTTGAAAGCCGCGGCTGCCAGAGGTGTGAATCTGGTGACCTAGAACTGGGTCTGTCGCCGACAACGGAGACTCATCTGGCGCACGGTGACCTTTATCCGGCCGATGCGCCGGACGGCGTGATCAATATCCAGGATCTGGTTTTATTGCAGAAGCTTCTATTGCCATAGAGATTTCAAAGAGTTCTGATTCAGCTTCAGTAGGCGTAAGTCAGCAGGCAGATGGTTGGGCTTAACAGGCTTCCAGAAGTTTGCCGGTACTTATGAGTCGTACCAGTGTGGCAAGCCCGGTTAACTCAAGAAAACTCGCCGGCGTGCGGCGTCCCTTCCTGGTCGTTCCGTGTCGCCTGATGATGTATTGGTAGCGACCGACAATTTTGCGAACACCTAGTAACTCGTCGCCCAGCGATGCTACCAATCGAGGAATTTCACCCAGGCTGCTGTGGTCACTGGCCACGAACTTCAGAACCTTGCCGTTAGCCATCCCCGCCAACGTGGCTTTGCAGTTGATAACGGGTTGCGGGCAGTGTAATCCACTGACATCCACGTAATGATCGTATTGCTTATGCTGAGTCATTATGGGTTCAGTCCTTCACGTTAATCTCGTATCCATGCGCGTTGGATTGCCCGCGATCTGTTCTAGGCCAGCGATGACTTGTGTCATTGACGGGATATGGATCGGCTGATTTTCCAGGATCTGAATCTGGATCAAGGACAGGAGATCAGTTAATTACGGCTTTTCTAAAGTTTACCGGCCTGGCCCCGATTACTTTGGTCAGGGAAACCGGCTTTCTACTTGCTAGCGGGCCGGGTGTCTATTGAAGTTGAAAAGTTATATGAGGGGTGATTGCTATGGCCGAATTTGATCAGGAACTCGATACGTCCGGACTGAACTGTCCGATGCCGGTAATGAAAACCAAGAAAACACTGAAGGGGCTTGAATCAGGACAGGTGTTGCACGTCATTGCGACGGATCCTGCCAGTGCCGAGGATATCCCGGATCTCCTGGATACTACCGGTGACAGTATGCTGGAAAGCAGCCAGGACGGCGGCAGTTACCACTTTTACATCAAGAAAGGGTAGGTCCCTGGCAGAGAACGAAAGGGCAGGAGGCGTTTTCTATCTGCTGCGTCTGTTCGTATTGCATTGCAGTGAGGGGGTCTATAGCCAGGCGTTACTGCGATGTTCCTCGAGCAGCTTGACGAACCCCTGATAGTCAGCGAGCGTAACCCCTTCAATCAGGTTCTCCATCCCCCGTGCTTTTACGTCTGCCTGTATGGCGTAAACCGTATGTGTTTCCAGCGCTTTCTCGACCAGATGCGATTTGCTGGTGCCGGATGCAGCGGCGTATACGCCGTCTTCCAGCAGCAGTATGACATCGCCCTCCCGTACGAAACGCAGGCAGCTTTCCAGCGTGGTATTGGCGTAGGGGGATTTATTGACGGTATGTAACATGGATGTGTGCCCTATAGTGACATGATGCTATCTTGTACGGCCATCATTCTGGCGATGGTTTCGCTGTTGGTTATTTTTGCCTTGACCGGTTCTTCGGTGTCTTCATCTTCGCCAATATAGACCATGTCGTCTTCTGACAGGTTGCGATCGGCCAGTGACTGCTGATCGGCATAAACCTGCGTGACTTCAAAGTCGGTCAGGGCGCCCAGGGAGGCCATAAACCCCTTGATTCCGAGTTCGCCGGTGTCCTGCCCGCCTTTCAGGGCGAGCACGCCGTCATCGATGAAGACAACCGACAGATCCATGCCATAGCTGGCGACGATGAACATGACTTCGATCGCTTCCTGGACATAAATAGTGCCGTGGGGCGCTTTGCGTACGGTGATCATTACTTTCTTGGGTGCTTCAGGCATGATCGTTTTCCTTTTAGTCGCCGAATACTACCAGGCGGTCCGATTCTATGGTCATTTTGGCCAGCTGGCCCAGGCCGGAAATGCGGGTATTGGGTACCAGCAGTTCATCGACAATGCCGCGGCGCTTTGCGGCGGCGATGCAGACAACAATGTCGACACCCGACTCGCCCAGTTCCGCCCAGCGATTGGCAATATGCCGGTCACCCTGCGGCGGGTCCATATGCCTGTTCACGTTATAGACACCATCGTCGTAGAAAAATACGCCGCGGATTTCGTGGCCGCTCGCCAGTGTCGCCTGGATCAGCTGGTAGGCGCTGTCCGATGCCTGATGATTGTAGGGGCCTTCAAGAATCAGGATTGTCAGTTTCATTTGTTGGTTCGCTATCCTTCAGGAGCAATAGGGGCGGTGCCGGACGTGTTTTCTGCGTTGTTTATTCCATTAAAGCAAGGTGTTGACTCGCCGATAAATGAGCCTGTGCCGGTAATTCAGATCTGCTGCTTCAAGCTTAGCGTGTGGTGTGGCCGAAAACTTTAGTGGTGCGGCGAAGCAACGTACTGTTTAATAACTGGGGTTTGGTATGGAATTGGAAATTCAGAATCAGCTTTTGGCTTATGTTTTTGGAGTTGCGGTTATTCTGGGAGCGGTAGTCAATAAAACCAACTTCTGTACCATGGGGGCAGTATCGGACTGGGTGAATATGGGCAAGACTGGCCGGTTGTGGGCCTGGTTTTCTGCTATTGCCGTGGCGATGATTGGTGTTTCGTTGTTTGAGATGCTTAGTGTAGCGAGTGTTGATGCAACACTGCCCCCTTATCGAAGCGCTCAGTTTGCCTGGTCGCGCTATATCCTCGGCGGATTTATCTTCGGTATCGGTATGACCCTGGCCGGTGGTTGCGGTAACAAGACGCTGGTCAATATCGGTGGTGGCAATCTGAAGTCGCTGATGGTGCTGGTTATCACGGGCTTTATGGCGTACCTGATGACCAAGACCAGTTTCTACGAACAGTTTTTCTATAGCTGGGTCAGTGCCTCGACTGTTGACCTCAGCGAGTACGGAATGTCCAGTCAGGCCCTGCCGGATATGTTGAGCACGTTATTCGGTACAGGTAATGCGTCTACCCTGGGTTCTGTGCTCGGGTTTGTTATAGCGGCTGTCTTGTTGTTCTTTGCCTTTCGCAGCAAGCATTTCCTGAAAAATACCAATAATGTCATCGCGGCTGTTGTCGTTGGCCTGGCCATTACAGCCGGCTGGTACCTGACGGGTGGTCCGCTCGGGCAGGGGGTCATCGAGGCGGTGGACTGGATGGACGATAAACCGCTGGGCGTGGGAGTGCAGTCGTATACCTTCATTAACCCGATGGGTGAAACCCTGTATTACATGTTTGACCCGACGAATCTTTTGCGCGTTACCTTTGGCGTGGTAGCGGTGGCAGGCGTGATTGCCGGTTCGCTGGGATACGCCCTGGTTGCAAAAAAATTCAGCATGGTCTGGTTTAAATCGGCGGTGGACTTTGCCAAGCACATTGTCGGCGCGATTTTGATGGGCATTGGTGGTGTTCTTGCGATGGGCTGCACTATCGGACAGGGCATTAGCGGCACCTCGACACTGGCATTAGGATCCTTCCTGGTGCTGGGCAGTATCATTTTCGGTAGTGCGCTGACAATGAAAGTTCAGTACTACCAGATGGTGTACGACGATGAAGCCACTTTCATGGCGGCCTTCCTGAGCTCTCTGGTGGATATGCATGTATTGCCGGATAGTTTGCGCCGCCTGGAGCAACCGTAAAATTTAAACGGCGG
>CAZWJB010000149.1:0-3956 GCA_964634485.1 uncultured Thiohalobacter sp.
TTGCAGCCCGACGAAGCGGGTTTACTGGTAGAGACTTTCGCCGCCCGCCGCCTGAAGAACGGCCGTTATTCCGCAGGCACTTATTTTGATCCTGACCAGGTGACTCGCCGCACCCCGGCACGGTTTCTGGAACCGGTCGACCTTGAACTGCTGGGCGCCCTGAATCGGCTGCCGCGAGCCTCACTCATTGGAATCCCCTTGCTCGATGATCCGCAATCGGCACACATACTGGAAGTCATGCTCGCCAGTGGACGTTGTTTTCTGGAGGACGCACAATGGGGGCTCCGGCTTGAACAGGGCGCCGTGCGTACACTGGAACTGCACTGGGTGGTTGATGATTTCGGCTATCAGCGCTGTCAATGGATGCTGGTCCCCGCAGCCGATCAACTTCAGCTGATACTGCTGTCATGCCCCTGGTATCTGGATAGTGAACAAGGTCAATGCGGCGTCGCGGAATCCAGACTGCCACTGGCGTTGGTCACTGAACTGCTAAACCTGCCGCCGGTGGCAGCCGACCGGGTCAGCGCGCTGAAAACAGACTTGCAGCAGCGTTATCCCGAAGCCGATATCCCGCCGCTGCAACACTTTGAGTTCGTCACCACACCGCGAGTCAAACCAACGCCCTGTCTGCGTTTGACCACGCGTGAGCTTGAAGGGTGGGAAGACTGGGAGGAAAACCACGACTTCGCTTGTCTCAGTTTCGATTACGGGGATATCAACTTGACGCGCCACAATCCGGCTACATACCTCGACGACAAACGTGTCATCCGGGTACAACGCAACAAAAAAGCCGAACAGGCCGCCGTCAAACTCTTACGCCAGCTGGGTTTCGAAGCTGACGAGGAGTTACGCCGCGACACCGGCGACGACTGTTTTCTCCCTGCGTCTGATTCAGTGGGCGACGATATCGACGCGTGGCTGGATTTCCAGGCGGACGGCATCCCCACCTTGCGCGCCCAAGGCTGGCGCATCGAATACGATAACTTCCGCCACCAACTGATCGAAGCCTCGCACTGGTATTGCGATGTCGACCGACTGGAGCGACAGGACTGGTTCAACATCGGCCTGGGGGTAGAGGTCGACGGTCGGCGTATCGACCTGCTGCCCGATCTGGTGGCGTTTTTACAAAACTTTCCCCGCGGCCTGCTGAGCACAGATACCCTCGCCACAGAGAATTTTATTCTACCCCTGGATGATGAACAGGACGGCGAACGCCTGCTGCGCCTGCCGGCAAAACGGATACTGCCGCTGCTGGAAACCTTGCTGGAAATGCTCGACAGCAGCGCGCTGAATGACAGTCAACGTCTGCGCCTCAATCGCGTACAACTGGCGCGCCTCACCGCCCTGGATCAAGACGAGAATGGCCCCCGCCTGCAATGGCTGGGTGACGACGACACGCAACAACTGGCCCGGCGCCTGAGCGAACTGGATGGTATCCCCGAAGTAGCGCCCCCCGAGGGTCTGATGGCGACGCTGCGCCCCTATCAGCAACACGGCCTGGACTGGCTGCAGTTCCTGCGCGAATATCGACTGGCCGGCATCCTTGCCGACGACATGGGGCTGGGCAAGACCGTGCAGGCCCTGGCCCACGTGCTATTGGAAAAAGAACAGGGCCGCGCCGACCGTCCCAGCCTGGTGGTCGCCCCCACCAGCCTGATGTTCAACTGGCGCCGCGAGGCTGAGCCTTTTACACCGCAACTCAAGGTGCTGGTTCTGCACGGCCCGCAACGCCATGAACGCTTCGCCGACATCGCCGGGCACGACCTGATCCTTACCACCTATCCGCTCCTGGCCCGGGATAAAGAGCAGCTGCTGGCCCACGAGTATCACCTGTTGATCCTGGACGAGGCGCAGGTGATCAAAAACCCCAAGGCGCAGGCCGGCCGCGTGGTACGTGAAATCGACGCCCGCCACCGCCTGTGCCTCACCGGCACCCCCATGGAAAATCACCTGGGCGAACTGTGGTCGCTGTTCGATTTTTTACTGCCCGACCTGCTGGGTAACAGTAAACAGTTCCGCCGGTATTTCCGCACGCCCATCGAAAAACACGCTGACGAAGCTACCGCAGAACGCCTCAGTCGCCGCATTCGTCCCTTCCTGTTACGCCGCACCAAACAACAGGTGGCCACCGAACTACCACCCAAAACGGAAATCATCCAGACCGTGGTGCTGGAGGGAAAGCAGCGGGAACTCTACGAGACTGTGCGCCTGGCCATGCACCGTCGGGTGCGCGAGGAAATAGAGCGCCAGGGCATGGGTCGCAGTCACATTGTGGTACTGGATGCGCTATTGAAGCTGCGTCAGGTGTGTTGCGATCCACGCCTGGTGAAGATGGAAAGCGCCCAAAAGGTCAGGCAATCGGCAAAACTGGCTATGCTTATGACGCTGCTGCCGGAAATGGTCGAAGAAGGCCGGCGTATTTTAATCTTTTCCCAGTTCACCACCATGCTCGGGTTGATCGAAGACGAATTGAAAAACGCCGGCATCGGCTATGTAAAACTCACCGGCCGGACCCGAGACCGGGCAAAACCCGTGCAGCAATTCCAGGCCGGCAAAGCACCCGTGTTTCTGATCAGCCTCAAAGCCGGTGGTGTGGGGCTCAACCTCACCCGCGCCGACACCGTCATCCACTACGACCCGTGGTGGAACCCCGCCGTGGAACGCCAGGCCACTGACCGCGCCCATCGCATCGGCCAGCAACAGGCGGTATTTGTCTACAAGCTTATTTGCGAAGGCACCCTGGAAGAAAAAATCCACGCCATGCAACAGCGCAAGCAGGCGCTGGCCGACGGCCTGTATCAAACCAGCGGCGACAACGAACCGCAATGGCGCGAACAGGATCTGGAAGCACTGTTCGGGCCGTTGGATATGTCAAAATGAGCGACCCGGTTATCCAGCATGTCCAACAACAGGTCGACCGGTTACTGCTGGAACAGGGCGAATACCTGCCCCTGGAATTCCTGCTGCAGGAAGGGCGCCTGATCTATGCCGACTACGAGGCATGGCGCAACGGTGAGTTAAGCGCTCTCGACGAAGTATTGTTTGGCGACCACGAACACATCCAACAGCAATTGACACAGGCCGCCGACTACCTGCTACGCCTTGGCTGGCAAATGGAAACCGTTACCTATCAAGCCTGGCGTAACGACAACTCACAACGTTTAAGCTTCAGTCAAAACAGCGCGCTGGATCGCTGTTTTCACCAGCGCTATCACAAGCCGCAAGACCAGCCGCAGCTGGATATGTTCACCGATGCCCCGGCCACCAATCTGGTCAACGGCATCACCCGGGCATTGGTCAATCGCAACGCATCAGAGGCGCGCCGTCAGCTGGAAGGCCTCTACGACACTACGCCTGACCATATACGCCTGGGTGAACTGGAACGCCTGGTGGAAGCAGCGGAAAACCTCGATACACCGGTTATCGACGCCGCTGCCGACATGCAGCTTCTACAACAGACATTAACCCCCCTGGCGGAAAGCCTGTTGGGCAAGGAGAGCCGCAATCTGCTGATCCCCCTGTGGCGCCGCCTGAGTTTGACCCTGCACGACCAGCCCTACCAAACAGCACAACCCGAAATGCATGCCAGCTACACGGCAAGCCGGGCGATGGATTGGGACACCGCCCGCCAGGCGGTGGAACAGGCACCTGACTGGCGGGCCGACCCGGTGTTGCTGCAACGCCATGCTCACGCCTGCGACCAACTGCACCTGCGTTGTGACGCCCTGCTGAGCTGGTTCAATTTGTGCTGGCGGTTTCCGCAACAAAGCGATGCCCTCAAATCCAGCATCGATGCAGAACTGCGCCAACAGCGGATAAACTTCCTGGAACTGGAGCCGGAACTGCCGATGCAGACCTTTCCCGCCTGGCTGCTGTTGGACAAGCCCGGCTTGACCAGGATCCTGGCCGCTCCTCACAACGATACGACAGCGTGCCCCGCCAGCTACCAAACCATG
>CAZWJB010000150.1:0-3940 GCA_964634485.1 uncultured Thiohalobacter sp.
AGGTAAAACCACAGCTGCAGGCCTTTGTACAGAAACAGCGTGTGCAGCAGTACATTACCGGGCTGAGAGAAGGCGCGAATATTGTTATAACTGAACCCCCGGAAGCAGCAGAGGTGCCGCAATCAGAAGCTACGGAGCAAGCCGCAAGCGCGGAGCCCGCCGAACCCGCCGCGTCTACTGAACCTGCTGCGTCTGCCGAACCCGCCGAGCCTGCTGAGGAAAAGAAAGATAAACCTGCAAGTGAAGAATCCAGCGAAGACGAACAGAAGTAAACTGAAGTCCCGCAACCCGTCATTGCGATGCCTTGACCCGAAGGGCAAGGTACCCGTAATGACGGGGTTTTTCGGCATAGGTTAGGTGCTATTCAGTCAGCCCTGAGCATATACCTTCATCGCGGCCTCTACAGCCACGCCTGCTGTCACCGGTGCCCCCATATCCGCCAGCACTGCATCCAGCGCCCCCAGGCACAGCAACACGTTGCGCTGGTTGCTCGCGTACCCCATCAGGCCAATGCGCCATATCCTGCCAGCCATCGGTCCCAGGCCCGCGCCGATTTCCAGGCTGTATTCATTCAACAGGCGGGCGCGCACCGTGGCGTCGTCGACGCCCTCCGGAATAGTGACTGAATTCAATTGTGGCAGCCGGTCCGCTTCGTCGACCACAAAAGACAACCCCAGCGCCTCGATACCGGCGCGCAGCGCCATGTGATTGTGACTGTGGCGCTGCCAGGCATTCTCGATACCCTCCTCCTCAAGCAGCACCAACGCTTCATGCAGGCCGTACAAGGCATTGACCGGCGCCGTATGATGGTAGGCCCGCTTGGCGCCACCTCCCCAGTAGCCCAGCACAAGGTTCAGATCCAGGAACCAGCTTTGCACCTTGCTGTTACGGCTTTTGATCGCCTCGACAGCACGCTCACTGAACGTGACCGGCGACAGGCCCGGGGTACAGGAAAGACACTTCTGGCTGCCGGAATACACGGCATCCAGCCCCCACTCCGACACCTTGAGCGGCGAACCACCCAGCGATGTCACACAGTCAGCGATGATCAGGCACTCGTGATCATGTGCGATTTCGGCCAGTGTTTTTGCATCTGACAGGGCACCGGTGGAGGTTTCGGCGTGCACGAAGGCCAGCACCTTTGTATCCGGATTGGCTTTCAGCGCTTCGTCGACCTTGTTGGTATCGACTGCCTTACCCCACTCATCCTCGACCATAACAGGCGTCGCACCACAGCGTTCAACATTCTCCTTCATGCGTCCACCGAACACACCGTTCTGGCACACCACCACCTTGTCCCCCGGCTCGACCAGGTTTACAAAGCAGGTTTCCATGCCGGCCGAACCCGGCGCGGAAACCGGCATGGTCAACTCATGGTCGGTCTGGAAGGCATGGCGCAGCAGGCCTTTCATGTCATCCATCATGCCCACAAACGCTGGATCCAGATGACCTATAGTGGGGCGCGACATGGCCTCGAGTATGCGTGGATTGACGTCGGACGGACCCGGACCCATAAGGGTACGCGCCGGTGGATGAAAGGATGTACTGGTCATTGCTGCCTTCCCCTTGTAAAAATGATCCGGCAGTTTAACACGATGCCGGTGGAGCAATTCCCCGGCAGGCGTTACGGATTGCAATGGTTTTCAGTTGTGCACCAGGTGACACCGAACCAGGCGGGTTTCCGACAGATGGGTGACCTGCGGATAGCTTGTGCTGCATTCCGGCATGGCCTGCCGGCAGCGCGGGTGGAAATGACAACCTTGCGGTGGATTTGACGGCGAAGGCAAATCACCTTCAAGGCGGATGACCTTGCGATCACTTTCTCCATTGATGCGCGGAACGGCTGAAAGCAGCGCCTGGGTGTACGGGTGTTTTGGATCTTCCAGCACCTCGTTTACTTCGCCCTCTTCCACAATACGACCCAGGTACATGACCGCTACCCGGTCGGCTATATAGGATACGACGGACAGATCGTGAGTAATAAACAGGAACGACAGGCCCAGTTCACGTTGCAGGTCCTGCAACAGGTTGAGGATCTGCGCCTGCACAGAGACATCCAGTGCGCTGGTGGGTTCGTCGCAGACTATAAGTTTGGGGTTCACTGCCAGTGCACGTGCAATACAGACACGCTGGCGCTGACCGCCGGAAAACTCGTGCGGGTAGTGGTGTATGTGTTCGGGCCGCAATCCAACCTGACGCAACAATTCCTGTGCGCGCTGCCTGCGTTGTGGTGCGTTGGCACCGATCCGCTGGGCGATCATGCCCTCTTCAATAATATCCACGATACTCATGCGTGGATTCATGGAGGAATACGGATCCTGAAAAATGATCTGGAAATCAGAGCGCCGGCTGCGCAGCGCCTTGCTGGTGAGCCGGGTCAATTCGACAGACTTAAAACGCACACTGCCGGCGGTAATTTTCAGTAGTTGCAGGATACCCTTGCCGACCGTGGTTTTTCCGCAACCGGATTCGCCTACCAGCGCCAGGGTTTGACCCTCGGGGATAGACATACTGACTCCGTCCACCGCGCGCACCTGGCCGACGACACGCTTGAACAAACCCTTGTGAATAGGGAAATGAACCTTCAGTTCATCGACTTCAAGCAGCGCGTTTTTTGATGCTGTACTGATCCGGGTGGGTTGTGTTGGCACATCAGCCCCAACGGTCCGGCTTGCCGGTGCCGAAAGCGTGGGGTCCGCAAGGTGGCAACGCATGCCCTCTACCCCAGGGTACCCTCTCGGCGCAGGCGCCTCACCTTGCTCTGAAGCAGTTTCAAACCAGTCCGGCACCTGACGCTGACAGATATCCCAGGCACGTTCACAACGATCGGCAAAACGACAGCCGTAAAATGTCTGGTTGAGTAGCGGCACCGTGCCGGGAATAACGGTCAGCCGCTCCTCGCGTTTACTGCTGTCCGGAAGCGCGGCAAACAGTTTATGACTGTAGGGGTGCTGTGCCTGCCCGAAAAAGAGTTTACGCGGGGCCTGTTCAACCAGCTGACCGGCATACATGACAGCGATGCGATCTGCCATCTCCGAAACCACACCCAGGTCGTGTGTTATCAGCAGTACCGCCATACCACGTTTTTTCTGCAGGTTCCTGATCAGCTCCAGCACCTGTGCCTGGATGGTAACGTCCAGCGCGGTAGTTGGTTCATCGGCGATCAACAGGTCAGGGTCACCGGCCAGTGCTATAGCGATCATGACGCGCTGCTTCATGCCGCCGGACAGCTGGTGCGGGTATTCGCCATAACGGCGTGCGGCGTCGGGGATACCGACATCGTCAAGCAGTTCCACAACCCGTTTCCGGGCCTGCGTGCCGCGCAGACCCTTGTGTTGTTCAAGGCTTTCTGAGATCTGGTCGCCGATAGTCATCACCGGATTCAGCGACGTCATCGGCTCCTGGAATATCATGGCGATTCGGCCGCCACGCACTTCGCGCATGCCATTCTCGGGTAGTGTCAGCAGCTCCTCGCCGTTCAGCCGCACGGAACCACCGACGATCTCGCCGGCAGGTTGCGGCAACAGGCGCAACAGCGCCAGCGCGGTCATGGATTTACCGCAACCCGACTCGCCCAGCAAAGCGAATGTCTCGCCGCGCCTGATCTGGAAACTGATAGCATCGACGGGGCGAATGGCGCTATCCCCGGATCCGATCCGGACGCTTAGTTCTTTTACCTGTAACAGCGTTTCACTCATGATTTATCGTTGTGCCCGTAACCGTGGATCAAAGGCGTCCCGGACCACATCGGAAAACAGGTTTGCCGCCAGCACCAGGACGAACATGAAACTGAACGAGGCCAGCAGCGACCACCACACCATCGGTTCCCGCGCCATCTCCAGGCGTGCACGGTTTATCATGTTACCCCAGCTCAGGGTGGTGGGGTCGACACCAACGCCGACGTAGGACAGCACGGCCTCGGCCAGCACCAGGCCGCTGA
>CAZWJB010000151.1:0-3930 GCA_964634485.1 uncultured Thiohalobacter sp.
GAAAGCGCTTCCTTCATGAAGCCGCGCCACAGGCTCAACAGGGCCGAAACGGCGATGACAACCAGCAGAATATAGTCTACCCAGTTCACCCGGCGAACCTGCCGTGACGTCGGGCGCATCGCCCGTCAAAACAGTGCATGCGATTATTTTACTCGAAGAGGACGGATCATGGCGACAGCTATTCAGGGGTAGGAGAGCACACGCCCTTTGAGGGTTAGCCTGTCCTGTATCTGTTTCCGGCTCTGCTCGGCATCCTCCCGCCCCAGGAATGGGCCCACGCGCACCCTGAAGCGCAACTTTCCGTCAATCCTGGCTTTCTCCACCTGTGTCGAAAAGCCGTTCTTGCGCAGCTTGTCACGCAGACGCAGGGCGTTTTGCTCACTGGAAAAACTGCCCATCTGCACCACCCAGCTACCCAGGGGTCCGGATTTTGCCGGTTTGTTTTCAGGTTCAGGCTCTGGCTCCGGCACAGATTCCGGCTCGGGTACGGGTTCTGGCTCAGCAACCGGCTGAGCGGGCTCGGCCGGGGTTTCTGACACGGCTGCCGCTTGCGGATCCGTAAGAATAATGGATGTATCCGGTTCGGCCGGTATGGCATCCGGTGCCGGAAATGCTTCAAGTGGCGCACTTATCCCCTGATCTTCAGGTTCCGGCAATGCCTCCATTTCCGGCACCAGGGTCCGGTTGGGACTCTCCAGAATCATGGGCACAAAGATAACACCCAGGGCAACCAGTACTATAGCGCCGACCAGGCGCTGTTTCAGCAATACGTTCATCTTGACTCGTTATCCAAACTCCGGCTGCAGAGCGCTCCATTCAGCCACCGTGTAAAAAGAACCACATACCAGCACACGATCACCAGGCTTCGCCTTGTCTTTTAATAATTCCACTGCATCCGCAACAGATTGACAGGCGTTGACCCGCGCTGCGCTGGCTATGGGCTCAAGCTTTGCAGTCAGTTTCCCGACCGGGCTGGCGCGCTCCACTGCCAGGCCAACCGGGTACCAGCAGGACACTTGCGGATCGAGTGCGCGCACAAAGGATTCTGCATCCTTGTCCCGCATCATGCCGAGCACCGCATGCGTTTTGCCTGCCAGCGACCAAACCCTGAGTGCATCCACCAGCGCCAGCGCTGCCTGCGCATTATGGGACACATCCAGCACCTGTTCCACCCTGCCCGTCAGCCGCTGCACGCGCCCCGCCAGCTGCACCCATTTCAGCCCCGCCCGCACAGCTTTCTCTGTCACCGGCAAACGTTCTTCAAGCATTTCCAGCAGCATGAGAACGGCGCCCGCATTGGCCAGCTGATGCGCCCCGGGCAATGCGGGCCGGGGCAAATCACGATAACGGCTATGCCCACCCTGCCAGTGCCAGCCAGCGGCGGTCTCCCCGAGGCTGAAATCCTGTCCCAGCACCCGCAATACAGCGCCGATACTGTCTGCCGCGGCGCGCAGGCTGTGCGGCGGGTCTGTATCCCCGCACACCACGGGACACGCAACGCGCATGATGCCGGCTTTTTCCCGGGCGATGGATTCACGGTCTGCCCCCAGCCACTCGGTATGATCGATAGCGATACTGGTAATCAGGGCTGCGTCCGCATCGACAATATTTACGGCGTCGAGGCGTCCGCCCAGCCCGACTTCCAGCACTGCAACATCCAGCGCCTCACGGCTCATAATATCCAGCGCCGCCAGCGTGCCGAATTCAAAATAGGTCAGCGAATCCTCGCCGCGGGCGCGATCGATGCGTGCGAAGGCGTCGCACAAGGTCTGATCCGTAACCTCCTCGCCACACAACCGGAGTCTTTCGTTATAACGCAGCAGGTGCGGGGAGGTGTAGCACCCGACCCGGTAGCCCGCCCTTGACAGGATCGCCTCCAGCATCGCGACCGATGAACCCTTGCCGTTGGTCCCCGCCACTGAAATGACCAGTTGCGCCGGGTTGCGACAGCGCAGGCGGTCCGCCACCCGACCCACCCGTTCGAGCCCCAGGTCGATCGCGGATGGGTGCAGTGTCTCCTGCCAGCCCAGCCAGTCTTGCAGCGTTGCAAAGCGCGGGGATTCAGTCATGTGCCTGGACCGTGCCCGGTGAGAGCGGGGTAGTTATTCCCGGGCGTCAGCAAGGCTCACCCCCGGGTCAGTGTGTCAATCGAGCGACGCGTGATGTGTCAGGATTGCCAGCAGGGAAGCGATACGCTCGCGCATTTCACGCCGGTCGACGATCATGTCAATGGCGCCATGTTCAAGCAGGAATTCACTGCGCTGAAAGCCTTCCGGCAGGGTCTCACGCACGGTCTGTTCGATAACCCGCGGACCGGCAAAACCGATCAACGCCCTGGGCTCGGCGATATTGATGTCACCGAGCATCGCCAGGCTGGCGGATACCCCGCCCATGGTGGGATCCGTCAGCACCGAAACAAACGGGATGCCGGCCCTGGAAAGACGTGCCAGCGCAGCACTGGTCTTTGCCATCTGCATCAGGGATAACAGCGCTTCCTGCATGCGTGCACCGCCACTGGCGGAAAAACATACCAGCGGGATATTGTGGTCCAGACTGGCGTTTACTGCACGTACGAAACGTTCCCCGACCACAGAACCCATGGAACCGCCCATGAAACCGAATTCGAAAGCGGCAGCCACCAGCGGCATACCCTCGACCTGTCCGCGCATCACAACCAGCGCATCGGTTTCGCTGGTAGCTTTCTGCGCCTGCTTCAGACGATCAATGTATTTTTTGCTGTCCCGGAATTTCAGCGGATCGAGCGGCTGCACCTCCGCGCCAATCTCCTCGCGTGGTTCCGCATCCAGAAACAGATCAAGACGTCGCCGGGTTCCGATACGCACATGATGATCGCACTTCGGACAGACGTCCTGGCTACGTTCCAGCTCGGCACGGTAAAGTACCGCATCACAGGAAGGACACTTGCTCCACAGGCCCTCGGGAACCGCTCGTTTATCCTTGTTTTCGGTCCTGATGCGCGATGGCATCAATTTTTCAAACCAGCTCATTGTCCTGTTCCTGACTTTAGTGGGCCATTAGACCTGATCCATTGCCGCGCGCATTTCCGCGATAAGCTGTGGCGCCTGGAGCGCTATCCGGTCCGGCTGATCAGCCAGTGCAGCGATACGACTGACCAGTGCGCTGCCAACTACTACAGCATCGGCAACGCGGGCAATCTGTGCTGCTGACTCGGCATCGCGAATGCCGAACCCAACACCTACCGGCAGCCCGGTATTGTTGCGAATCTGTTCCAGCTTGTCCGCCACCGCCTGCACATCCAGGCGGTTGGCGCCGGTAACACCTTTGAATGATACATAATAAAGGAAACCGCCTCCGTTTTCCGTCATCATGCGAATACGTTCATCATTGCTGTTGGGAGCCGCAAGGAAAATCGGGTCCAGCTGTTCAGCTTTCAGACAAGCCACCAGTTCGCTCGCTTCCTCGGGCGGCAAATCAACGGTAAGCACCCCGTCGACACCGGCCGCACGGGCCGCTTTGGCAAAATCGTCATATCCCATCACTTCAACCGGATTCAGATACCCCATCAGCACCACAGGCGTTTCAGTATCCCGTTCACGAAAACTGCGCACCATATCGAGCACCTGGTGCAAGCTGACATGGTGCTGCAGTGCACGCTCGCAGGCAGCCTGGATTACCGGGCCATCGGCCATGGGATCGGAGAACGGCACACCAAGCTCCAGCACATCGGCGCCGGCTTCCACCAGCGCGTGCAGTAGCGGTACCGTTACCGACGGTTGCGGATCGCCGGCAGTAATATAGGGAATAAGCGCTTTGCGTCCGCGCTCGCGCAGGGATTCAAAGCGTGCAGCAATGCGACTCATACCTGGATACCTTCCAGCGCAGCAACGGTATGTATATCCTTGTCGCCACGGCCGGAGAGATTCACGATCAGCAGTTTATCCTTATCCA
>CAZWJB010000152.1:0-3921 GCA_964634485.1 uncultured Thiohalobacter sp.
GTCAGGTTCTTCATGGCATCGGCATCGCCGGGTTGGGCCGCTGCATTCGATAACATTTTTGCCGCTGTATTACGCGCCTCGACCACGGCTTCCAGCGTCTCGCGTTCGTGCTTGATGTAGCCCTTTGCGGTCTCGATCAGATTGGGGATCAGGTCGTAGCGCCTCTTGAGCTGAACTTCGATCTGGGCGAAGGCATTCTCGTACCGGTTCTTCAGGGTAACCAGCTTGTTGAAGATCCCGATTATGTAAAAAACAATCAGTGCGATGATGACCAGAACAACGATGAGCCAAATATCCATGTTTCCTGCCTTGTTGTATTTTGCGGTTTACCGGGCGCATGGTAGCACTTCACGCGCCCTGTGTAGGATACCTATTTATCCTTGTCCCGCAATGCCTCCAGCGCGAGTGGCAACGGATATTCCGGATACTGGAGGATAAATTCCCGAAGCTCGGCAATTGCCTCCTGTTCATTTTTCTTCTTTATAAGTGCTTCGATTCTTTTCAGCCACTGATCCGGCGACTCTGCCACAGCTGTGCTCCTGGCACGGCCGGTCGATAGCGCATCTTCTGCCAGCACCGCTTCCAGTTTTTCTGATTCCTCGCGCGCAGGTGCCGCGTCTTTCTGCAGGCGTGCCTTGTGTTTTTTTGGCTCCGTGACTTTCTGCCGCATGAGCGCTGGTGGGGATGATACGGCGGTGTCACGCGGCGCTACAGCTGATGGCACAGGCACTTCAGAGTCGCGCGATTCCTGCTGTAACAACGGTACCAGCAGAACAGCAACCACCACTACCGCTGCCAGCGACGCGGGCAACTGCCAGCGTCCGGAGAAAGGGGCAGTTGACCCTGGCAAGGTGAGACTGCGCAGCAGTCGAGAGGGTGCCCTGGGATGCTTTGCCGATACCGCCTTGCGGGACGCTGCCAATATGGCCTCATCAACATGAGCCGGGGGCTGCTCAGACGCGGATTGCCTGTACAGGTCCCTGATCTTGTCATCGTCCTGTTTCATACCCATTCTCTCAAGCCCTCCCGCAATCGTTGCAACGCGTAGCGCAGACGGCTCTTGGCAGTTTCATGCCCGACGCCGGTAACCTCGGCAATACTTGCCACGGCCAGCCCGGCTTCCTCGTGTAACAGGAAGGCCTCGCGCTGCTCGGCCGGCAAGCCCCTGACGAGCAACAGCAGCTGCTCAATCTGCTGACCGGCGTGTACCTGGCGTTCGGGCTGATCGCTGGTCCTGGCGGGAAGCCCCACCTCACAGTCAACTTCCGGTGCATTAAGATTGTGACCAGTGTTCTGGCGCCGATAATGGTCCACCAACCGGTTACGTGCGATATGAAACAGGAAGGTTTTAAAACTTGCGCTGGCCTGGTAGCGTTCGCGCGCCTGAATGACCCGGGTCCAGACATCCTGGAACAACTCGTCTACAGCCTGTTGTCCACACTGACGCAATATATACCGGTAAAGCGGGCCTTTGTGACGTTTGTACAAAAGCTCAAAAGCAGCAGCATCACCGTCCCGGTAACGCATCATCAGGTCTTCATCGCTACTGTCCTGCTCCATGCCGGGGAGAGCATACGCACTCCCCGGCTGCATGCAAACCGTCTGCTGCTGCGTCGGCCTCAAGCACGACCCCGGTGCCTGCTGCTCATCGGTTTGCCCTGATGTTACTGCCGTGCAGGGAGTCGGCCAGCGAAACCATCTGGATGAATTCACCGCGATAACCGAACTTGTCAGTGCTGCGGGCATTGCGGGCCAGCTCAAGCACCGCCTGGTAGTCGAAGTCGTCGACGTATTTCCCGCCGCGCAGCAACTGGCCAAACCCGGCAACCGCTGCCGAGAAACGAAACCGATCCGACGTTTTCTGCAAACTGGTCTCGATATCCGCAACGTGCAATGGATTCTCGATCAAGCGACTACGTTTTTCATCGGGTTGCTTGTAGCGCAGGCGCAACATAGCCAGCTCCTTGCCAAACTGCGATGCAGTTTTTTTGCCACCGCCATAGCGCAGAGGGTCTACACGCCGTCCTTTGCCATCCTTCAGTGCGATCTCGTAAAGTGCCGTGACCGTATGCCCGGCACCAATGTCGCCGGCATCCACCTTGTCGTTATTGAAATCCTCGCGTTGCAGGGCACGGTTCTCGTAACCGATCAGGCGATACTCGGCAACCAGCGCAGGATTGAACTCGATCTGGATCTTCACGTCTTTGGCGATGGTCTGCAAGGTCGATCCCATTTCATCCACCAGCACTTTTTGCGCTTCGTTCAGAGTATCGATATAGGCATAGTTCCCGTTTCCTGCATCGGCCAGCTGTTCCATAAGCCTGTCGTTGTAGTTACCGGAACCGAAGCCCAGTGTCGTCAGCGATATACCGGATTTGCGTTTCTCCTCGACCAGGTCGACCAGTGCCTCGAAGCTGACGGTGCCAACATTAAAGTCACCATCGGTGGCGATAATCACCCGGTTAATCCCTTTATCAATAAAGCTGTCCTCTGCCAGCTGGTAGGCCAGCCGGATACCGGCAGCGCCGTTGGTACTGCCACCCGCGGTCAATCCATCCAGCGCGCGTTGAATTTTTGCGCGTTCGTTACCCTTCACCGGCTCCAGCACAACACCGCTGGCACCTGCGTAGACGACCAGCGAGATCCTGTCCTGCTCGCGCAGCTGACGGGTCAGCAATTTGAGCGCTGATTTCAGCAGGCCGAGCTTGTCGGGCGATCGCATCGATCCCGACACATCTACCAGAAACACCAGGTTAACCGGCGGCAGGTTCTGCCTGTCGATGTCGTAGCCCTTGATGCCGATATGCAACAGACGGGTATCGCTGTTCCACGGGTTGGGTCCGATTTCCGTAGTCACCCTGAACGGCGTTTCATCCGTTGTGGGCTGCGGATAGTCATAGCTGAAATAATTAATCAATTCCTCAACACGTACCGCGTCCTGGACCGGAATCTGCCCCGCATTCAGCATACGGCGCACATTACTGTAGGCGCCGGTATCAACATCGATGCTGAAAGTCGACACCGGTGCTTCGGCTACCAGCTTGACCGGGTTATCATCGAAATGCGCGTAGTTCTCCCGGTTTACCGGCTCACTCGGTGGACGAATAGATAGCAGGTCTGCGCCCAGTGACCTGGCGAACGCCTGGCCGGCGGGTACCTGCTCCTGCTCCACTTTCAGCGCGCTGATCCGGCCCAAACGTTCCGGCAACCCGGCACCCTCTTCAATAACAGCATAGGCCTCAGCTGATTCCTGTTTCTTCGGTTCCAGACGACTTTGCCCGGCCGGCTCGGACTGCTGCGCACAGCCAACAATCAACACCGTGGCCAGCATCACGTAAAGGGTTGTCAATGGTTTAGGGTTCATACCTATTCTCCTGCGTTTTTGAATCGGTTAGTACCTGTAAACGCAGAAAATCGCATTTGGGGTTAAATAAAATGAAAGTTCTCGTATGATACGACCCCTGATATCACACACTTTTTCAGGGAGCATGTACGTGAACAAGGCGGAATCCACCATCCGCGGCCTGCTGGCGCTGGCCAGCGTCGAGATCAATGGCCCCAATCCCTATGACGTCCAGGTCAATAACCCTCAGTTTTTTCAGCGCCTGTTAAGCGGTGGCCCACTGGGCCTGGGTGAGGCCTATATGGATGGCCTGTGGGACTGCGAAGACCTGGACGGGTTCATTTACAGGGTGCTGCGCGCCGACCTGGAACACAGCATCTCGCCACTGAAACTGCTGCTGCCGGTAGTCCAGGCCAAACTCGTCAACCTGCAGAGCAGTCGCAGGGCTTTTAAGATCGGTGAACACCATTACGACATTGGCAATGATCTGTACAAGCTCATGCTGGATCCGCGCATGGTCTACACCTGCGGCTACTGGAAGGATGCCGATAACCTGAACGACGCACAGGAAGCCAAGC
>CAZWJB010000153.1:0-3868 GCA_964634485.1 uncultured Thiohalobacter sp.
CCCCCGGCGGGTTTTCGGGGGCTGCCGACGGTCCCGAAAAGACATGTCGGACAACTTCTGTACAGCTTAATAGAACGCAATGGCTGATTGTGTGGTCATCGGTGCCGGCCTGATTGGTATGCTGAGTGCCTACGAACTGGCGAACGCCGGTATGCAGGTTACGGTGCTGGAACGGGGTCAGCCAGCACGTGAATCCTCCTGGGCGGGCGGCGGGATACTGTCGCCACTCTATCCCTGGCGATACCCGGATTCTGTCAATGAACTGGCGAGCTGGGGCCAGCGCGTCTATCCGGACTTTTGTCGGCGGCTCGAGGAACGCTCGGGTATTGATCCGCAATGGACTCCTTCCGGCTTGATGATTGCGGATATTGATGACCGGCAGTCCACTCAGCAATGGGCGACGCACTTCGAGGCAAGACTCGAATGGCGTGGCGGCAACGACGTGCGCAGGATCGAGCCCCGACTGGGCCTGCTCCCGGAGTCGGTAGCCTGGTTGCCTGAAGTGGCACAGGTACGCAATCCGCGCCTTGCGCAGGCGTTGCGTGCCACACTGGTTAATATGGGTGTCGAAATCCGTCCGGACTGCCCGGCCCGGGGCTGGATAATCGAGGCTGATCGCATCAAGGCAGTACAAACGCCTGAGGGCGAGATGGGCGCTGACTGTTTTGTTGTCGCCAGTGGCGCCTGGAGCGCGGAACTGCTGCAGTCTACCGGCATCAACCTGCCAATCGAGCCGGTGCGCGGCCAGATGCTTCTGTACAAAGGACCGCCCGGGCTGGTCTCGTGTATTACTTTATATAAGGGACGCTACGTGATTCCGCGCCGGGACGGTCGTGTGCTGGTCGGCAGTACGCTGGAATATGTCGGATTCGATAAACACACCACGCAACAGGGGCTGGATGATCTAAGGCAATCCGCCACGGAGATTATTCCCGATCTGGCAGCGCTGCCGATTGAAAAACAGTGGGCGGGCTTACGGCCGGGAAGTCCGGATGGCATACCACTGGTGGGGCCGCACCCGCGTATCGCCAATCTCTATATCAATGCCGGCCATTTCCGTAACGGCGTGGTGCTGGGTCCGGCAACAGCCAGGGTACTGGCGGATCATGTTCTCAGGCGTTCTGCGACTCTTGATCAGAACCCCTATCTACCTGTAAATTTAGTAGATATTAGCGCTTTGTGACCGATCTGGACTTTGTCTAAATCGCCGGCGTATACTCACCGAATGAGTGATTCTGTAGCGCCTGCTGCGCTTGACGAAGTTGAAGCCGCCGATCGGTTGCGCGACTATGGCATCCTGCCGACCCAGCAGCGCGTGCAGATTGCCCGGGTGCTGCTGACAGGCGACCAGCATCTGAGTGCCGACCAGGTGCTGGACCTGGTCAAGGCAACAGGCAGCAGAGTCTCCAAGGCGACGGTCTACAATACCCTGGGTCTGTTTGCCGACAAGGGTATTCTGCGCGAGGTAAACGTTGATCCCAACCGCGTTTTCTACGATACCAACAACAGCGTGCACCACCATTTCTACAACATCGACAGCGGCGAATTGTCTGATATCGATCCCGGCCAGATTCCTGTCGATCAGCTACCGGAAGCGCCTGCGGGCAGCGTAGTGGACAGTGTAGAGGTCATTATTCGCATTCGTCAGCAGCCGGTTTCGGGCGTCTAGAAATCACTGGTTTTCTTTTTGGCTCGCAGTAAAATGCGAGCAAATTCATAGCTACAATTTTCAATTTTTTCTGCAGTGGTGCCGGAAGGAGAGTTTTATGGCTGTCGGCGGTTATATGAGCGGGATTTTTGGCAGTTCACCTGTCAAACCCATGCAGCAACACATGGCCAAGGTGCTGGCCTGTGTGTCAGAACTGATCCCACTCTTTGACGCTGTTATTCGTGAGGACTGGGACAGTGTTGCCACATCACAGCAGAAAATTTCCGCAATGGAAAAAGAAGCGGATGTGCTGAAGAAAGAACTGCGCCTGCAATTGCCGAAAGGCCTGTTCATGCCGGTATCGCGTCAGGATCTGCTCGAAGTGCTGATCATGCAGGACAAGATAGCCAATCGGGCCAAGGATATTGCCGGTGTGATCCTGGGCCGCCACATGGTGCTCCCCGCTGTAATCCACGACAGCTATAGAAAATATGTACGCCGTTGCGTGGATGCCTGTGAACAGGCCAACCGCGCCATTAACGAGCTCGATGAACTGGTCGGTACCGGCTTCAGCGGCCATGAAATCAAACTGGTCGTTGAAATGATTCAGAAGCTGGATGCTATCGAGAGTGATACAGATACCTGGCAGGCGGATATACGTCTGCAGCTATTTGCAGTTGAAAAAGAGCTGCCACCCATTGACGTCATGTTCCTGTACGAAATTATCGAATGGACAGGCGATGTCGCTGACCGCGCCCAGCGTGTTGGCAGCCGCCTGCAGTTGATGCTGGCGCGTTAGCCGGGGCAGGCGCATGGATATTATTGCCACCTACGGTGCGGTATTCCTCATTCTGGCCGGCGTATTCGGCCTGTTCATGGCCTGGGGCATCGGCGCCAATGATGTAGCCAATGCCATGGCGACGTCTGTGGGATCCAAAGCGTTGACTATCAAACAGGCGGTTCTCATCGCGGCGGTATTCGAGTTCGCCGGCGCCTTTCTGGCCGGTGGCCAGGTCACCAAGACCATTCGTAAAGGTATCGTCGACGCAGACCTGCTGGTGGCATCACCCGAGTTGTTGGTCTACGGCATGCTGGCTGCATTGCTGGCAGCAGGGGTATGGTTGTTGATTGCCTCGAAAAACGGCTGGCCGGTTTCAACGACCCACTCCATAGTCGGTGCCATTGTCGGATTCGCCATGGTGGGTATCGGCATGGATGCGGTCAAGTGGGACAAATTGGGCTACATCGTGGCAAGCTGGGTAGTGTCTCCGCTGCTGGCAGGATTTATATCGTACAGTCTGTTTCGCAGCGTACAGAACCTTATCCTCAACACTGACGATCCTTTCAGCAGGGCCAAGAAATACGTTCCCTATTATATTTTCCTGGTCGGTTTCATCATTGCGCTGGTTACCTTCCTGAAAGGCCTGAAACACATAGGCCTGGAAAACAGTACATTTGAGAACTACGCCTACGCCTTGCTGGTGGGTGCGGTGTTGATGCTGGCGGGCAAGTACTTTGTAAGCAGAATAAAACTCGATCCTTCGGCAGACAAGGACTTCCACTATGCCAATGTGGAGCGTGTCTTCAGTGTATTAATGGTTGTTACTGCCTGCGCCATGGCATTCGCACACGGATCCAACGATGTGGCGAATGCTATTGGTCCGGTTGCATCTGTTGTGAGTATTGTCAAAAGTGGTGGCGAGGTCGCGGCGAAATCGGCACTGCCACCCTGGGTCCTGCTGCTCGGGGGCGCGGGTATCGTGCTCGGTCTGGTGATGTACGGCAAGCGAGTGATTGCGACCGTCGGCAACAGCATCACGGAACTTACGCCGAGCCGCGGATTTGCGGCAACGCTCGCCGCTGCTTCAACAGTCGTGCTGGCGTCCGCAACCGGCCTGCCGATTTCAACGACCCATACGCTGGTAGGCGCGGTGCTGGGTGTAGGTCTGGCGCGCGGCATGGAAGCGCTGAACCTTACGGTGGTGCGCAATATCTTCATGTCCTGGATCGTGACACTGCCAGCCGGTGGCCTGCTGTCAATCCTGTTTTTCTTTATCCTCAAGGGCGTGTTTGGCTAGCAGGGTGTAAATTCTGTAAATTCCCGGTAACATGCGCGTTCCTCGCAGCACATCCCTGCGGCGGCCAACATGGCTGGACGGAAAATAAACGCCGGAGTAGCTCAGTCGGTAGAGCAGCTCACTCGTAATGAGAAGGTCGGGG
>CAZWJB010000154.1:0-3835 GCA_964634485.1 uncultured Thiohalobacter sp.
GTTCGATAAAAATCTGTTTAACGGGCTGGCTGCCGATTGCGAAGTCCATCCGTACGACGCTAGCTTGAGACAGGCCAGGAATGGACAGAAGAAAACAGATTAACAGCAACCGGGACAGTGAAGGCTTTGGGGTCATCTGGAATGCATACTTAAAGGACTGACAGACAGGTATTGTAGCAAGCTACATGCCGTTACGTAACCTGTTGAATTATAAGGATAACATGAGATGCTTCCCGCATGGTTTGTAAATACTGCCGACAGGAAGCCTGCCAGGCGGGATCGGCAGGGTGGAATAATAGTTATTTATTACAAATAACTGCGCTTGTTCATTAAAAAACAAGCGAAAAACTTCTTATGTAAAGTAATCCGTCATACATTTCGGAACGCCGGTCGGATCTGCGCTAACCGTCAATCGGGCGCGGCTTTCCGATCGCATAGCCCTGCGCGTAGTCGACCGACAGTTTGCCCAGCGCCTGCATGATCTGCTCGGATTCAACAAATTCAGCAATGGTTTTCATGCCCATCACGTGCGCCACGTAGTTTACCGCATGCACCATAGCCTGGCTGACACGGCTGGTGGCGACATCGCGTACCAGTGAGCCGTCCAGCTTGACGTAATCGACTTCCAGCTGTTTCAGGTAATCGAAGGTGCTCAGACCTGAACCGAAATCATCCAGCGCAAAACGGCAGCCGATCTTGCGCAGGCCTTTGACGAACTGCCTGGCTACTTCCATGTTGGCGATGACGGCGCTTTCCGTGATTTCAAAACAGATGCGCTTCGGATTGACTTTGGTTTCTTCCAGTAACCTGAGGATGTAGTCATAGAGTTTGAGGTCACTCAGTGATTGACCGGAGAGGTTGAGCGAACAGGTCGTCAGTTGCCTTATATCCGAGCTGCCGGAAGCCAGCATGCGCAGGGCTTTGTCGAGTACCCAGCGGTCGATCATCGGCATCAGGTGATAACGCTCGGCAGCGGGCAGGAAGGCGGAAGGTGGAATAATTTTCTCCTGCTCCGTGCCCTTGTTTTCTACCATGCGCAGCAGCAGTTCCGCGTGCCTGCGCTGTGTCAGCTGGCCTTCTATAGCGACGATCGGCTGCGAGTAGAGTACGAAGGCGTCTTCTTCGACGGCGCGCTGAATACGTTGCATCCACTGCATCTGGCCATGATGTGCGGCAATAGCCTTGTCATCCGGCCGTGAGACGTGGATACGATTACGACCCTGCTCCTTGGCAACGTAACAGGCCGAGTCCGCCGCTTTCATGAGTTCGGTCAGCGGGGTTTTGCTATCCAGTATCGGTACTACGCCGATGCTGGTGCCTATCCGGAATTCGTTGCCCTCCGTCCGGAAGCGAAAGTCCTGTACGGTTTTACGCAGGTTTTCGGCAATAGTTTCTGCCTTGTCCAGCGGGCAACCGAGCAACAGGACACCAAATTCGTCTCCGCCGAGCCTGGCCAGTACATCCGCTTCGCGCAGGCATCCCCGTAACAGGCGGGTCACCTGTATTAGCAGCTCATCACCGGTGGGGTGGCCGCAGGTATCATTAACGATCTTGAATTCGTCCAGGTCGATATAAAACAGCGAGTGTTGTTTTTCGTTCTGGTTGGCGGAGTGGATGGCCTGTTCCACACGGGCATCGAACTCCACGCGGTTAATAAGACCGGTCAACGGATCATGGGTTGCCTGGTAGGCCAGCTGCATGGCCAGTGCGCGCAGCTTGGTGACGTCATGGAACACCATGACAGAACCGATGATTTCCGCTTGCGAATCCCTGATCGGCGAGCCGCTGAGCTCGATAGCGGCTTCGGACCCATGACCTCGCTGAATCAGCAGTGCCGGGTCGCTCAGTTTGGCCTGGCGGCCTTTTTCAAGCCATTCCTGCATCGGAATAGTGACCGGCTTTTCACCGGATTCATCCCGCAGGTTCATCACGTCAGGGAGGGGTTTGGTCTGGGCGAGCTCGTTGCTCCAGCCGGTCATCTTTTCTGCGATGGGGTTGAGGAAGCTCACCTGGCCCTTGATGTCGGTGGTAATCACGCCGTCGACTATAGACTCCAGTGTCACCCGCCAAAGTTCCTTTTCCTGGAACAGGGCTTCCTTGGAATTCCGCTCCTCGGTGGTATCACGTGCGATCCCCTCGAAGCCTTCGTGACGGTCTTGCGAACCTTCGCGGTGATGCGCGTTCAGCGTGACCCAGACCTCGTGTCCCTGTTGATGTCGCAGACGCGCTTCGTAGTTCTGCAGCGTGCCGAAACTGTCTTCCAGAGCACTCTGGAATTTACGGTAGTCGTCCTGCGATGCAAAGAGTTCTGCCCAGGGTTTCCGGTAAGCATCTTCCTGGGAATAGCCCAGCATAAGTTCGAGAGATGGTGAAATGCGTTGCAGCTTTCTATCCTTGCCTACCTGGAAATAGGTGTCCATCATGTCATCGAGGATGCGGCTCAGTTCGCGTTCCGATGCCTTGATCTTTTTCTCGGCCTTTTCGCGTTCTGCGACTTCCTCCACCATGGCCTGCCGGGCATCCTCGGCAGATTCCCTGGAACTGATAGCTTCATCACGTGTGCTGGCCAGGCTCTTGACAAGTTCGGCGTTACCGCGCGAGACCTGCAGGAAACGCTCAATGATTCCATCCAGTCCGCTGCTGGAGCGGGAGAGTGCCAGCAGGGCAAGGGTGATAAGTCCCCAGTTCAACAGCGAGTCGTACTGCGCCTGAGAGGCCAGCAGGCCAACCGGGATCAGCAGGGCGGGGAATACAAAAACCAGCAGCAGGCGGGTGTTCAGCGCAGAACCGGAGAATACGGCCAGCGCAGATATTGAGGTGGCAATTGGCAGGGTAGCCAGCAATGCGCTGTCAGTTGTTCCCCAGTGCATCAGCAGAGGAAGCTGCAGACCCCATGCCAGACCCAGCAGCAGGGTCGAGATACCCTGGAAGAAGTTCGCCGGTTGGCCGAAAATTCCTGTTACCAGGTTACCGCCTTCTGATGTCAGGCCCGCAATGGCACGCAGTACGATAGCCACCCCCAGCGCCAGTACAATCCCGTAGCGTTGATCCGGCTCGAGTACGGCAGACAGGTGCTGATAGAGAAGGCCCGCGGCGAGCAGGTGCAGCACGACTTCGAATAACAACAATTTGTACGGGGTCTGGTGGGACCCGGTTCCATCCAGTGCCATCCGCATTCCTGATCTGCCGCGTATCAGCGACTCTGGCTCCATGTTGAGTTCTACTCAGTCTCAACAGACGGAGCTCGCAGACACAGTAGCGGGAAACCCAATAAGTATAAAGGGGAATAGACATTTGTTGAGTGCTTTGCAACACTTCGGAAAATTGCCTGGGGAGGGTGGTGCAATGATCAGGATAGCGTTGCAATGGGTAGTGACTGCCATCGTCGGCAGTCTGATGATGGCTTCGGCGACTGCCGAGGTGCAGAGCAAGCAGGTGGGCTATCAGCATAATGGTGCGGAGCTTGAGGGCTACCTGGCCTGGGATGACCGGTTTGACGGCAAACGCCCCGGTGTTCTGGTGGTGCACGAGTGGTGGGGGTTGAATGATTATGCCCGTTCCCGGGTGCGCCAGCTCGCGCAACAGGGTTATGTGGCTTTTGCGCTCGATATGTACGGGGCCGGCAAAGTGACCGACCATCCGGACCAGGCCAGCACGTGGATGAAGGAGATCCAGACGAATACCGCACGCTGGGTAAGCAGGGCGGAGGCCGGTCTGTCAGTGCTCAGTCAACAGGACAAGGTTGATCCGCAGCGCCTGGCGGCCATTGGCTACTGTTTCGGAGGCGCAACCGTTATGCAGATGGCCTACGCCGGGCTGGATATCGATGTTGTCG
>CAZWJB010000155.1:0-3815 GCA_964634485.1 uncultured Thiohalobacter sp.
GGATGCCCGTAACGCCGCCATGGCAAATGACATGGCAATGCGGTGATCGCCCCTGCTGTCGACACGACCGCCACTCAGTGTTCCGCCTTCTATGATCATACCGTCCGCGGTCGGTTCGGCTTTTACACCGAGCGCCTGCAGGCCGTCAGCCATCACCTGGATGCTGTCGCTTTCCTTGACCCGTAATTCCTCGGCACCGGTCAGTACAGTACGCCCTTGCGCACAGGCGGCCGCGACAAATAACACCGGAAACTCGTCGATGGCCAGCGGTACCTGCTCCACCGGAATATCGATGCCCTGCAATTGTGCTGAACGGACACGCAGGTCAGCTACCGGTTCGCCGCCCACTTCACGGGGGTTGATCACTTCTATGTTGGCACCCATGAGTCGGAGTATTTCCAGCACACCGGTACGCGTGGGATTTATACCGACATGTTCGAGCAGCAAATCCGAATCAGGCGCGATACTGGCGCCGACCAGGAAAAATGCGGCCGACGAGATATCGGCCGGCACATCGATGCGTGCTGCCGTGAGCCTTCCTCCGCCCTTCACACAGGCTGTACTGTCACTCCGGGTTACCGGATACCCCATCCCGGACAGCATGCGCTCGGTATGGTCGCGGGTCGGCGCCGGTTCGTGTACGCAGGTTTGGCCACTGGCGTACAGACCGGCCAGCAGCAAACAGGATTTTACCTGCGCACTGGCGACCGGCATATCGTAATGGATGCCCTGCAGTTTTTGTCCGCCCCTGATCTTCAGCGGCGCGGTACCCTTTTCGGTGGTATCGATCACCGCTCCCATGCTTGCCAGCGGTTCGGTTACGCGGCGCATGGGGCGGCTCATCAGGGAATGATCACCGACCACCTCTATGTCGAACGTCTGCCCCGCCAGCAACCCGGACAACAGACGCATCGAGGTACCGGAATTCCCGAGATCGAGCGGTGCCGACGGCGCCTTTAGACCGTGCAGACCGACACCATGCACGATCACCCGTCCCGCATCCGGCCCTTCAATATCAACACCCATGGCACGAAACGCTTTCAGCGTCGCCAGGCTGTCTTCACCTTCCAGAAAGCCGCTGATTTCCGTTACGCCTTCGGCGATCGATCCCAGCATGATGGAACGGTGGGAAATTGATTTATCGCCCGGCACCCGAGTCCGACCCTTGAGTGAACCGCCGGGTTGGGCAAGAAATTGTACATTTCTGTTGTTAGTCACAAACGCATCCAGATAACCAGGAGAAAAGGTAGGTTGGGCTGAGCGCAGCAAAGCCCAACAAGCTGCGGCAGGATGTTGGGCTTTGCTGCGCTCAGCCCAACCTACTCGTTTTTCAAATTGCTCAGGATTTCCGATTTAAGGGGTCTGTTAATCAACCGTCAAAAGCATCCCGCGCCGCCTTTGCATCCTGGAATATCGAGAGGATTTTACCCGCATCCCGATCCTGAATCGCTGCAGTCAGATCATCGAGATCGCCCCTGAAGGTTTTCAGCATGGCCAGCAATGCGTCACGATTCGCGACGCATATATCCCGCCACATCACCGGATCACTGGAAGCGATACGCGTGAAATCACGAAACCCGCCTGCAGCATATTCGAATATCTCCTGCTGCTCGCTCATGCGCGCCAGACTCTCCACCAACGCAAACGCCAGCATATGCGGAAGATGGCTGGTCGCCGCCAGCACCTCGTCATGATGCTCGACATTCATTTCCTTCACTATGGCCCCGGCCGCTTCCCACATGTCGCGGACCTTTTGCACTGCCGCCGTACCGGTTTCTGTTGTCGGTGTCAGGATAACCCTGCGCCCCTTGTAGAGATCAGGGAAAGAAGCCTCGATACCGCTTTGCTCGGTACCTGCAATGGGATGACCCGGGACAAACCAGGCCGGTGTCCCACCGGTCGCGACTCTGACAGCCTCGACCACGCTGGCCTTGGCGCTACCGGCATCGGTTACCACCGCATCAACCCCGAGCGCATCCTTTATGGATGCAAACACCGCACCCATAGCACCGAGCGGAACGGATACAAAGACCATATCCGCGCCTTCCACCGCGCTGGGGAGGTTTGTGTCATAACGATCTATGACACCCAGTTCGACTGCTTTCTGAAGGTGTTCCGGATTACGACTGGCGCCGGTAATTTCCTTGACGTAACCGGCCTCGCGCAGCGCACGCGCCAGCGAACCACCAATCAGACCGACCCCGATCACGCACAGTCGCTCGATCATGCCGCCAGCACTCTGTCCAATGCCTGCAGAAAACGGCTGTTTTCGGCCTGTAAGCCAATACTGATGCGCAGATGGCCCGGCATTCCGTAATTATCAACCGGTCTTACAATGACGCCCTCGCGCAGCAAGGCCTCGTAGACCTCGCCGGGGTCGCGGTCAACATCCACGCACAGAAAATTACCCACCGAGGGAATGTAGGGCAGGTTCAGCGCCTGCACACCATCGACCAGCTGTTGCATGCCGGCCTGGTTGGTACGCACACTCTCGTGCAAATGATCCTCATCGCCCAGTGCTGCAACAGCACCGAGCTGCGCAAAACTGTTGACGTTGAACGGCTGACGAACACGGTTCAGCACATCGGCCAGCCCGCTTTGCGAAACACCGTAGCCAACGCGCAGGGAGGCCAGGCCATAGGCCTTGGAAAAGGTTCGCGTCACCAGCAGGTTGGGAAAGTCCGCAAGCCACATCATGGCATCCGGATAGTCCGGTTCGCTCACGTATTCAAAATAGGCCTCATCGATTATGACAATGATATTTTCAGGCACGGCTTCAACAAAGGCCCGCAGTGTGGCCCTGTCCAGCCAGGTCCCGGTCGGGTTATTCGGATTGGCAATAAAAATCACACGGGTATCGTTATCGATCGCCCTGAGCATGGCTTCCGGATCATGGCCGTAGCGGGGCCCGTCACTGCCGTCATGTGCCGCAGCCACGTTGGCTCGCGCACCGACGGCCTGCGTTACCAGCGGGTAAACCGCGAACGCGTGCGCCGAAAAAACTGCCGAAGAGCCTGGTGACAGAAAAGCGCGTGCGACCAGTTCCAGCACATCGTTGGAACCGTTGCCCAGTGTGACAGCAGCGGGATCCACGCCGTGCTTTTCCGCCAGCGCGGCCTTCAGTTCGAAACCGTTGCCGTCCGGGTAACGCGCCAGTTCACCGAAGCCGGCGCGCAAGGTTTCCAGTACACGTGGGCTGGGTCCTAACGGATTTTCGTTGGAGGCAAGTTTTACCGCATCAACAATACCGTACTCCCGCTCCAGTTCGGTTAACGGTTTCCCCGGCGCATACGGTCTCAACGCCTGAACGCCAGGTGTGGCAAGTTGTACGATCGGGTGGCTCATTAAAGCTCACACTTTGGATAGGAACCCAGAACCTTCAATTGCGCTGCCGCCAACGCAAGCTCCTTCAACGCCGCTGCCACGTTTTCATCTTCGACGTGCCCCTCGACGTCGACAAAAAATACGTAATCCCATTTACTGACGCGCGATGGACGCGATTCGATACGCGTCATACTTACACCATGACGCGAAACAGGTTCCAGTAAAGAATACAGCGCACCCGCCCTGTTATGCACGGCAACCATCAGCGATGTCTTGTCCCTGCCGCTGGGTCCGACCTTCTGCTCACCGATCACCAGGAAGCGCGTAGTGTTATTGGGATCATCCTCGATATTTTTCGCCAGGGTATGCAACGCATACATTTCAGCAGCCGCATCGCTGGCAATTGCCGCAACAGTACGGTCTTCGCGCGCCAGGCGGGCAGCTTCGGCATTGCTGCTGACCGCTACCCGTTCGACACCGGGCAGGTTGGC
>CAZWJB010000156.1:0-3800 GCA_964634485.1 uncultured Thiohalobacter sp.
TCCACAGATTCACCATCAGCTGGTTGTTGTACGCCAGCTCGCACTGCTTCCCGACCGTGGCCTTGACCCCGACGTACTGGAGCAGGGCGTCGGGCGGGACGATCGCCTCGGCTTTTAAAATCACACCGGGGGCCACCACGCGCAGCAGGGCGCGAAATGCCTGAATCAACAGGAAGACCTCGGGTTGGTTCTGGCAGTTGGTTCCCATGGTTTTCCACAGGAACGGTGCCGCATCGAGCCTTAACACATCGACGCCCTGATTCACCAGGAAAAACATGGTCTCCAGCATGTCGCGGAATACCGCGGGATTGGCGTAGTTGAGGTCCCACTGGTAGTCGTAGAAGGTCGTCCAGACCCAACGCCCGCCGTCGCCCATCTCCGGGCAGAATGTGAAACTGCCCGGCGCCTCATCCGGGAAGATCTCCTGCAGGCTCTGCTCGTAGCCGTCCGGCAGCGAACGGTCGGGGAAGGTATGGTAGTAGTCGAGATACTCCGGCTCACCGGCCATTGCCCGCTGGGCCCATTCGTGTTCCCTGGCGGTGTGGTTGAGTACCAGGTCCACACAGAGCGAGATACCCCGTTCTCGCAACTCGTTCGCCAATGCATGCGCGTCGGCCATGTCCCCGAGTTCCGGGTTGACTGCCCGGTAGTCCATGACTGCGTAGCCGCCGTCATTCTTGCCGGGACGGGGCTTGAGCATTGACATAAGATGGAGATAGGTGATGCCGAGCTCCTGCAGGTAGTCGATCCTGTTTCTCACGTCCGTAAGCCGTCCGGCGAACAACTGCGGATAGCAGACGTAGCCCACCATATTCGGGCGTTCGAACCAGTCCGGCGTAATCTGCCGCTCCAGATCGAGCAGTCGCAGGGGCTCGGGCCGTGCCAGACAGGCATCGACCACAGTCTGGAAAATCGCGCTAATGTGCTCCAGGCAATCGGGGCGGTCGCCGTAGAGTTTGAGCAACGGCAGGCGGGCATCTTCGAAGTAGCGTTCCAGGCGTACCCAGAACAGATCGGCATCGCGCGGGCTGAATCTTTGCGCCAGCCCGGGCGCTTCACGCGCCTTGAGTGACAGGAAGTCCGCACGGGATTCATCGGACATTTCCAGTAAATTATGCATGCTGAACCCTCTTGGGGACAGCTGAACTCCAGGTAATCGATACTGATCGAAAAGCAGGCATCAGTGCCGGCGTAAGCACGTTCAATACCTGCAACACACCTCCCGTGTTCCCGGTCCGGCGGATCAGCCGTCGATGCTCATCAACTGGCCGGAATCATCGAAGATCAGAACTTTCCTGGTTTGCCCGGGTTTGTCATAGATCCAGGTATTGCCGAAGCGGTCGGTGGGTTGGCCACACTTTTTGATCACTTCATACTTGCCGGGTCCCAGGCGCCCGCTGCCAGAGATAATGTGGGTGCCACAGCGCATGAAGCCGGTGGCAGCCGAAGCCGGGCCAACCAGGCACATGACACCAAACAACATGCCGGTAATAAGGACTGTTAGCTTGCTCATCGTTAGATTCTCCAGGTTTCGTTCTTGTCTTGACCCGATTTATTTCTTTTCCGGTATCGTATAGGTCAGCTTGGGCAATATGGCGATGCCGGTTGCTTCACGTATCACACTGCCGCTGGTCATTCCGACAATCAGCGTGTTGATCGCTGTGCGCACCATCAGCTTGCTGGAACCCGTGACACCTTCATACTGACCGGTTCCGCCGGTCAATATGAAATCACCCCGGCAACCTCCTACCTCACCATGACAGGACCAGGTTGCGTAGACCACGTCACCGGCAGAGGGTGTAATCATGCAGTAACCCTCGCCTTCGACCCCGCCGGTTTCCAGGTTGACTTTCTGGCTGCCCGGACACCTGACAAAACCTTCGTCCAGCTTGCCTTCTGAAGTCTCGGTATAGATGATGCCTTCAAAGGCACCCAGGAACAGCATGGTGTCGGGTGCGATCTGATAGACGCTGCCATCGCCCTGCCAGGGCATCATGGCCTTCAAGGATTTTTTTTCTGCCTGGACAGCACCAGCCAGGCCCAGCAGTATCAGTACCGATAGGCCCATATACCAGTGACGTAGATTAGCCATGCCGATTCTCCTTTAGATGATTATGAACCTGGACAGAATGTACCATACTGGACTGGTAATTGAGTACAGGAAGTATAAACCCCGGTTTTGGTGAGAACCAAACCTGCGGACGGATTGTCTTTACCGATAATTCGGACTGCCTGATATTGCTGGCCTTTTCCAACTGCGATGATCCGGGGCGGTTCCAGAGGGCTTTACCAGTCCGGTGAATTCAATAGCGGTTGCGCGGTTCCAGTCGGTGGTGCCGGGGGCAGCTCTTCAGGCTGGGTTGTATCACCATCCAGCAATTTGCCCCAGTCGGTACGCTCTGTCATGGTTTCCTGGCGCTGCTCATTCACAAAGGTATTACCGGCACGTATCTCCCAGCCCCCGCCCAGTGCCTTGTAAATGGCCACCAGGGATTCCACGACGTTACCACGCACTACCGCGTGTTCATCCTGCACCCGCAACAGGGTTTGCTGGGTATCGAGCACACGCTGATAATCGACGGCACCCTCGCGATACTGCACCAGCGCCAGGGAGACAGAACGCTGGGCGGCGTTGACACTGGCGCCAAGAAAACCCCGCTGATCTGTGCCACCCAGGTAACCGGCGATACCGTCTTCCACTTCACGGGCCGCTTCCAGGACCGTGTTTTGATAGTTGGCGATTAATTCCTCAAGCCGTGCGTCCTGGACACGCACCTGGTTTTTCAGCCGGCCATAATTGAATATATTCCAGGAGGCCGACGGACCAAAATTGTAGGCGACACTGTCAGCATCAAACATATCGTTCAGACCACTCTGATTGGTCGTCGACGTAAACAGGCCAATCGAGCCGAGCAAGGCAAAGCGGGGATACAAATCGGTTCTGGCGACACCAATGAGCGCACTTTGGGACGCCGCCCGTAATTCTGCGAGCCGAATATCCGGACGCCGGCGTAACAAATCTGCGGGCATGCCGATATCCAGCGCATCAGGCGTCTGCGGAATCTCTTTCGCGCCCACCAGGATATCCTGCAGGTCGCTGGGTGGCATGCCGAGTAAAATGCTGAGGGCATTTTTCACCTGACGAATCTGGCTTTCCAGTAGCGGGACCGTTGACTCCGTGGATTTCAGCAAACTGAGTGCCTGAGAAGGGTCCAGTTCACTCACCGCCCCGTTACGAAAACGCACATCGGCAATATTGTAGCTACGACGCTGGGTCGCTGTATTTTCAACGGCGATGGCTAACCGTACCTCCAGCGTACGCAATGCTACATAGGTACGCGCCACCTCCGATGTCAGCAAGACCAGTGCATTATCATAGTCCGCTATCGATGCGCCCAGGTTGGCGCTGGCCGATTCGACGCCGCGGCGGAAACGTCCCCAGAAATCCAGTTCCCAGGCCGCATCGAAGCCGGCACCCGCCTGGGTATAAGTGTCATCGGTAAATTTGCCTTTGACGAAGTTCGGTGAGTTGTCGCTCAGACCCACCTGGGTCAGGGCACCATTTAGCTGCTGAGTTTGCGGATACTGTTGACCAACAGCGATGCCCAACTGGGCACGCGCTTCGAAAATACGCAAACCGGAAACCTGCAGGGGCAGATTCTGCTGATAAGAAAGCTCAATCAGGTGATCAAGTGTCGGATCATTGAAAACCGACCACCACTGAGTGGATAACTTGCCGGCATCCAGAGCCTGACTGTTTTCGTCCCAGGTCTCCTTCAAATCTGCCGAGGGCGTTTCAA
>CAZWJB010000157.1:0-3791 GCA_964634485.1 uncultured Thiohalobacter sp.
ACGGACAACCGGATCTGGAAGCAGCGCACCGTGGATATCGGCATAGTCTCGCCGGAACGCGCCAAACAACTCGGCTTCACCGGGGCCATGCTGCGTGGCTCGGGTATCGAGTGGGACCTGCGCAAGAAACAGCCCTATGAAGTTTACGAGCGGATGGATTTCGATATTCCCGTAGGCGTCAATGGCGATTGCTATGACCGTTACCTGGTGCGTGTCGAAGAAATGCGCCAGTCCAACCGTATTATGAAACAGTGTATCGACTGGCTGCGCAGCAATCCCGGCCCGGTCATGATCGGCGATTACAAGGTGGCGCCGCCGCCGCGCGAAGAAATGAAACAGGATATGGAAGCACTGATTCATCACTTCAAACTGTTTACCGAAGGTTATTGTGTGCCGGAGGGTGAAGTGTATGCCGCGCTGGAACATCCCAAGGGTGAATTCGGCGTGTACCTGGTGTCTGACGGCGCCAACAAGCCCTACCGGGTGAAGATCCGCGCGCCGGGTTTTGCGCACCTGTCCGCGATGGACGAAATGGCGCGTGGCCACATGCTGGCCGACGTGGTCGCCATTATCGGCACCATGGATATTGTATTTGGTGAGATTGACCGCTGATGAATACTCCGAGACCCGTGACAGACGACCGGCAGCTGCCGCAGGCAGTGCGTGATGTGATTGATACCTGGCTGAAGAAATATCCGCAGGACCAGAAGCAATCGGCGGTGATCACGGCGCTGTTTACCGCGCAGGAACACGGCGAAGGCTGGCTGACCAGGGAGATGATGGACAGTGTGGCGGACTATCTGGGGATGCCGCCGGTGTCGGTCTACGAAATCGGAACCTTTTACTCGATGCTGGAGCTCGAGCCGGTGGGTCGTAATATCGTGGCGGTGTGCAATAACATTTCCTGCATGCTGTGTGGCGCGGATGACATTATTGCCCACATTGAAAACAGGCTGGGTATCCAGTGGGGCGGAACCACCTCCGACGGACGTATTACCCTGAAGAAGGAAGAAGAGTGCCTGGCGGCCTGCATCGGCGCTCCCATGATGACCGTGAATGGTCACTATCACGAAAATCTGAGCATAGAAAAAGTGGATCAGATTCTGGACGGGCTGGAGTAGGGTATGAGCAACCAGGTCTGTTTTACCACACTGAAATTCGACCAGCCGTGGACGTTCGAGAACTATCTCAGCATCGGCGGCTATGACGCCTGGAAAAAAATCCTCGCCGAGAAGACGCCGCAGGAAGAGATTATAGAAACCGTAAAGAGTTCCAGCCTGCGCGGCCGCGGTGGCGCAGGATTCCCGACCGGTCTGAAGTGGAGTTTCATGCCGCGCAATGCACCGGGCCAGAAATACATTATCTGCAACTCGGACGAGTCCGAGCCGGGCACCTGCAAGGATCGCGACATCCTCCGCTTCAATCCACACGCGTTGATCGAGGGCATGGCAATCGCCGGCTATGCCATGGGTGCGACTGTCGGCTATAACTACATGCGCGGCGAGTTTCACCACGAGCCTTACGAGCGTTTCGAGCAGGCGCTGAAAGAAGCCCGCGAGGCCGGTCTGCTGGGCCAGAACCTGAAGGGTTCCGGGGTTGATTTTGAACTGCACAGCCACCTGGGCGCAGGCGCTTATATCTGTGGCGAAGAAACCGCTTTACTGAATTCGATGGAAGGTAAAAAAGGCCAGCCGCGTTTCAAACCGCCGTTTCCGGCCAACTTCGGTTTGTACGGCAAGCCGACGACCATCAACAACACCGAAAGCCTGGCATCCGTTCCCGCCATAATGCGTAACGGTGGCGAATGGTTCCTGAACCTCGGCCGCCCCAATAACGGTGGTGAGAAAATCTGGTGTGTCTCCGGTCATGTCAACAAGCCGGGTAACTTCGAGATAGCCATGGGTGCGCCGTTCAAGGAATTGCTGGCGCTGGCTGGCGGTGTGCGCGACGGTCACAAGCTCAAGGCGGTGATTCCGGGTGGTTGTTCCCTGCCGGTGATGCCTGCCGACTTGATCATGGAAGCTGATCTGGATTATGACTCGCTGTCCAAGGCGGGGTCGGGGCTGGGTTCCGCCGGCATGATCGTCATGGATGATACAACCTGCATGGTCAAGGCGCTGATGCGTATTTCACGCTTCTATTATGCGGAATCCTGCGGTCAGTGCACGCCCTGTCGTGAAGGTTGTGGCTGGATGTACCGCGTCGTCAAGCGTATCGAGGAAGGGCAGGGCACGATGCAGGATATCGACCTGCTGGAGAGTGCTGCGGGACAGATAGAAGGTCATACCATCTGTGCCTTCGGCGAGGCCGCGGCCTGGCCGGTGCAGAGCTTCATCAAGCACTTCCGCCACGAATTTGAATACCACGTCACACACAAAAACTGCATGCCGGGTACCAGCAGTCACCGTGCGCCGGATAGCGAAGGGGCTGCGGCATGAGTGCCGAGCCGGAAGCAGTGGCCGAAGACATGCTCAGGGTCGAGATCGACGGCGTCGAATACCAGGCGCGTAAAGGCGCCATGATTATCGAAGTCACCGACGCTAACGGTATCCACGTGCCGCGCTTCTGTTATCACAAGAAGCTGCCGGTGGCCGCCAACTGCCGTATGTGCATGGTGGAGGTCGAAAAGACGCCCAAGCCGATGCCTGCCTGTGCGACGCCGGTGATGGATGGCATGAAGATCAGCACGCACTCTGATTTCGCTAAAAAGGCGCAGCGTGCGGTCATGGAATTCCTGCTTATCAACCACCCGCTGGACTGCCCGATCTGCGACCAGGGCGGTGAATGTGAACTACAGGACGTCGCACTCGAATACGGGCGTGGTGTTTCACGTTTCAGTGAAAAGAAACGTGTGGTCATGGACAAGAATTTCGGAGCATTGATTGCCTCCGATATGACGCGTTGTATTCATTGCACGCGTTGTGTGCGTTTCCTTCAGCACGTCGCCGGTTTCAAGGAAATGGGCGGCATGGGGCGCGGCGAAAATGTCGAGATCGGGACCTATATCGAACACAACATCGAGTCGGAACTGTCCGGTAATATCATCGACGTGTGCCCGGTTGGCGCGTTAACGTCGAAACCGTTCCGTTTCACGGCGCGTGCCTGGGAGATGACGCAGTCGGCCTCGGTCGCGCCGCACGATTGCGTCGGCTCCAATGTGTTCCTGCACACCCGCGACGGTAAATTGATGCGTGCAGCCCCACAGGAGAACGAGGCTGTTAATGAAGTCTGGTTATCCGACCGCGATCGTTTTTCCTACCAGGGCGTAAACAGCGACGATCGCCTCACCGGGCCCATGATCAAAAAGCTCAGTGGCTGGCAGGAGGTGGAATGGGAGGAAGCCCTGCACGTGGTTGCCCAGGCCCTGCGCGAACGCGTAACCAGCCAGGGTGCGGATCAGCTGGGCATGCTGGTGTCTCCCGGCGCCACACTGGAAGAGCATGCGCTGGTGAATCAGCTCGCCGAGGGGCTGGGTGTCAGCAATATAGACCATCGCCTGCGTCAGGTGGACTTCAGCGGGCAACAGGAGCAGCCGGTATTTCCGTTTCTCGGACAGACCATCGAAGACCTGGAAAATGTCAATGCGGCTTTGATCGTTGGCGGCAATCCCCGCAAGGATCAACCGATCATCGGCCTGCGTATACGCAAGGCAGCCCAGGCCGGCGCCAGCGTGATGTTTATCAATTCTGTTGATTACGAATACACCTTTGCCGCTGCACACAAGGCCATTGTTACGCCGGCGCGCCTGGTTCAGTCACTGGCCGGCGTGGCAGCTGCGCTGTTGCAGAACA
>CAZWJB010000158.1:0-3788 GCA_964634485.1 uncultured Thiohalobacter sp.
AACCCGACAGGCTCAGGGGAATGCGGGTATGGTCGGTTCGGTACCCTCGAAATCCGCATCCGCGTGGTGTTTCTTGACCAGATCCTGTATTTCGTCAACTCGATCCCTGGCTACATCCACCAGTACCAGCAGTTGCCCGCCCTGGATGGCTTCTTCGAACTTCCTGATATGGCTATTTCCCACGTCCATACCGATCATGCCACCCAGCCATGCACCCATGCCTGCACCTGCCAGCCCCATCGCCAATAGTGCGCCGCCGGCAATAACCACGCCGGGAAATGCCAGCGCAGCGAGGCCGGCTACAACGCCGGTGGCGCCGCCCATGGCAATGCCGCGTTCCACAGCCGGAACAAAATCGCTCTTCTGAACAAGGCTTGCTTCCGGAAGATCCTTTAGAGGCGTGCCTTCTTTGGCGATAACGTGTATACGCCGTTCTTCAATACGCGCCAGCAATAACTCATCGACAACCTTGTGCGTCACATCCAGGTCAGGTAACAGGAAATACAGTCTTCTCATGGTTGCTTCCTCTGTATAGAGAGTTTTAGCAGCTTGTCTACAATACAAGTTTAGATCAAAAAAACCGGCTGTCAGTTCCCATCAGGTTATTTTCCCTGTACAGCCCCATGGTTACGAAATTGACTGGCTGGCTACAATCCGGATTCCTGGTGCATTTCCGGTTTGTCACGTAGGCGGCACTTTTTTTCAGGCGGATGGCTGGAGCGTAAGGTTTTCGTCAAGTCGTCAGAGCCTTAAATAAAGGAACCGCCCCGATATTGTTCGATGTAGGTCCAGTGTACACTACCCATCATCACCCACTCGAGCGCAGCGAAGCCCAGTATTCCCAGTATAGCCATGATCAGTGCGGCCAGCAGGGCGGAACCGAAGCCATCCACTTCGAAATTGCTGACCAGGGAGGATGTCAGCGAGATGGTTATCGCGTTGACAACCAGCACAAACAGGCCAAAGGTCAGTACGGTCAGCGGCAGAGTAAGGAACCACAGCACGGGACGGATAAATGTATTTACCAGTCCCAGCACCAGCGCGGCCAGGATCAGCCCACCAGCGGTATTCGTTCTTACACCGGGTACCACCAGTGTAACGATCCATAAACCGAGCAGGGTGACAATCCAGATAAAGATGATTCCGATCAAGATACAGGGTTCCTTTTGTTGTCATAGTATCCCGCGATGGCAGAACAACAGTAGTGTAGTCAGGAGCGGGCTTGCCCGCGAACAAGCTACCGGAACAGGTGTCCGTTAAGAGGCTGCTATATGCTCAGGCATATGCAGAGTGTGCAGCTGCAGGCAGTTGAAGCTCGCGTTACAGGTGACTATGTGTCTTGTAAAATGCGATAAATTACAGGTAAAACAATGTCTAAAGAAAATAACTTCATACGCTTCTTTAATGAAATTGGCATTGGCGATGTACCCCTCGTCGGTGGCAAGAATGCATCACTGGGAGAAATGTACCGGAAACTGACCCCGCAGGGTGTGAAAGTACCAAATGGTTTTGCTACCACCGCAGATGCCTACCGCTATGTACTCGATGCGGCAGGCGCATGGGACGCATTGCGCGCTGCACTGGACGGGCTCGATCCTGACAATGTGACCGACCTTGCCGAACGTGGGGCGCGGGCACGTTCGATTATCTACGCGGCGCCCTTGCCCGATGACCTGCGCCGGCAGATGCTGGATGCCTATCGCAAGTTGAGAGAAGAATGCGGCGAGGACATGAGCCTGGCGATCCGCAGTTCGGCAACCGCGGAGGATCTGCCAACAGCCAGTTTCGCAGGCCAGCAGGATACCTACCTGAACATCCGCGGGGAGGCCGAGTACCTGGATGCCTGCAAGCGCTGTTATGCCAGCCTGTTTACCGACCGCGCCATTCACTATCGCATCGACCAGGGCTTTGACCATTTCAAGGTGGCGCTGTCCATTGGCGTCATGAAAATGGTGCGCTCCGACCTGGCATCGTCCGGTGTCATGTTTTCCCTGGATACCGAAACCGGCTTCAGGGACGTGGTGTTTATTACCGCGGCCTATGGACTCGGGGAAAACGTGGTGCAGGGTGCGGTAGACCCTGACGAACTGTACGTGCACAAGCCGACCTTTGAAAAGGGACACCGCACCGTGCTGCGCCGCTCGCTGGGCAGCAAAAAACTGAAAATGATCTACGGTCGTGGCGGCACACGTCACACGGTACACAATGTAACAACTTCTCCCGGAGAACGCGCGCGTTTCTGCATCAGCGACGACGAGGCGATGACGCTTGCCGACTATGCCATCCGGGTCGAGAGGCATTACCAGAACAAACCAATGGACATGGAGTGGGCGAAAGACGGTGTCGATGGCGAGATCTACATGGTGCAGGCGCGGCCCGAAACGGTTGCGTCGCAGCGCAAGGGCAGCATGCTTGAGGAATATCATCTCGCCGCTCACCAGCAGGTGCCTGTCGTTACCGGGCGCGCGGTCGGGGCAAAAATCGCTGCCGGGAATGCACGGGTCATCTGCGACCTTGACCACCTGAAGTATTTTCGGGCGGGTGAAGTGCTGATCTCCGATACCACCACGCCTGACTGGGAGCCGGTCATGAAAATCGCTGCCGCCATCGTCACCAACAGGGGCGGACGCACCTGCCACGCGGCTATTATCGCCCGTGAGCTGGGTATTACGGCTGTGGTCGGCACTGGCGATGCAACGCGCCTGGTCAACGACGGCGACCTGGTGACCGTGTCCTGCGCTGAAGGTGATATTGGCCGTGTCTACCCCGGCAAGCTCGAATACAACATCGAGCAAACCGACCTGTCAGGCCTGCAACGGCCGTCGACCGAGATCATGATCAACCTGGGTAATCCGGAGATTGCATTCAAGACCAGCTTTCTGCCCAACGACGGTGTCGGTCTGGCGCGTATGGAATTTATCATCAACGAATACATCAAGGCACACCCGATGGCCCTGTTGCACCCCGAACGCATCGAGGATGAACAGGAGCGGGAAAAGGTTCGCGCACTGTCTGAACAATACAGGAGCGCAGCAGAGTTTTTCATTCAACGCCTGTCCGAAGGCGTGGGCACGATTGCCGCTGCTTTTTATCCGAAGCCCGTGGTGGTGCGCATGTCAGACTTTAAAACCAACGAATACGCCACCCTGCTGGGCGGGCGCTGGTTTGAGCCGAAAGAAGATAACCCCATGCTGGGTTTTCGTGGTGCTGCTCGTTACAGCCACCCGTCTTATGCAGAAGGCTTTGCCATGGAATGCGCAGCCATGAAGCGCGTGCGTGATGACATGGGGCTGGACAATGTCAAACTCATGATCCCGTTCTGCCGGCGTGTGGAGGAGGGCGAGAAAGTCATTGCCACCATGGCCGAACACGGACTGAAGCGTGGCGTCAACGGACTGGAAATCTACGTCATGTGCGAAATCCCGAATAACGTGATCCAGATCGATGCCTTCGCCAGCATCTTCGATGGCTTTTCCATTGGTTCGAACGATCTTACCCAGCTGATTCTGGGCGTCGACCGGGACTCGGAGGTGGTGGCCTTTGAGTTTGACGAACGCGACCCGGGTGTAAAAGCCATGATCCGCATGGCGGTCGAAGGCTGCAAGCGTAACAACCGCCACTCCGGCCTGTGTGGTCAGGCGCCCTCCGATTATCCGGAAATGGCCGAGTTCCTGGTCGAGACAGGCATTGACTCCATGAGCCTCAACCCCGATGTGGTATTGAAAACCACGCGCCGCATCCTGGAGGTGGAGCAAAGAGCGGGGCGTTCCTCCGCAAAGCGGTAAACA
>CAZWJB010000159.1:0-3770 GCA_964634485.1 uncultured Thiohalobacter sp.
TGCGGGTCATTCTGGAAGCCGTCGAACACGACTTCGAGGATATCCTGAAAAAGAAGAATGCCCTCATATCACTGCGCCAGATCATGCGTGAACTGGAAGAATCGCAGCAGCCAACATTCAGTCCGGTGATACTCAATGGCAGTGGCTTCGGGGTATTCGCCAATTACTCGCTCACCATGGCTAACTATATTGCGCGCGCCAACGCGGCGGTCATTGATTTACGGGCGCTGCTGCAGCAGGGTTAGTACTTGCCAGGGGCTGAACCTGTTATGAAGTGGCTGGATCGTATCCCATACAGCATAATTGTTCCGCTGGCCCTGTTCCTGACCTTTGCGCCTTTTTCGCCGGAACCGCACCTGTGGCAGAAGCTCAAGATGCTGGCAGAGGGTACGCTTGTAAAACCCGTTGATATATTCGACCTGTTTCTGCATGGTACACCGCTGATTTTGTTGCTGCTCAAACTGGCGAAAACCGGCAGACCTTCTTGAATGCAGCAGGATTCGGAATCACCTGACCATGCAGGAAAGAAGAAAACACATACATACGGCATTCAGCGCGAATGTCAGATTAGTGCACGCGAGCATCGGAACCCTGGATGTGCCGGTTATTCCTTGCTGCCCTTGCCGCTATCCCGCTGTTTCGATTTGATATCCAGTGGCACCACGACTTCCGATTTTGGTTCGTCAACGTAATGTGGCCGGGCGTTCATGTTGCGGCCGTGTTGCTCTCCCAGTTCCCGTTCGCGCGATACAATGACCATCAGGCATTCACGGATGCTCTGTATAGTCTGTTCGGAAAGCGGGTGTTTGAAACCCGGGTGGGGGGCAGTGTCCTTGGCGACGCTGGTCAGTACATTCTTCATCATGCGCAGAACGCGCTCCTCGGTTGTCAGTTCTGGCTCGTTCATGTGTATTCCTCTTCTGACACGTCGTCAATATCACGTTGCAGGAATGTCAGCGTATTGTGCCACAGCCGGTGGCGGCATTCGCAATACACGCTGCGTTCAGGCGGATTTTAAAGACTCCAGTTCCTCCCAGCGTTGATAGGCGGTTTGCAGTTCGTCTTCTGCGTCTGCAAGCCGCTGCCTGGTGCCGGCGATTTCGTCGCCCGCCAGCTGGTAGAATGCCGGATCAGACATGCGGCGGTGGATATCCTCAATTTCGGCTTCCAGTGCTTCGATCTGCCGGGGCAGCCGGTCCAGTTCGCGCTGGTCCTTGTAACTTAGCCTGGTCGGGCGAGTATCCGGTTTTGCAGGCTTGCGGACCGGTTTCCTGCCAGCGGTTGTCTGTTTCAGTTTGACCGGGTCACGCTGGCGTAACCAGTCGGCGTAGCCGCCAACATATTCATTAACGGTGCCGTTACCTTCAAATACCAGCGTACTGGTGACTACCCGGTCGAGGAAACTGCGGTCATGACTGACCAGCAATACGGTGCCGGCATACTCTGCCAGCAGGTCTTCCAGCAGGTCCAGGGTATCAATGTCCAGATCGTTGGTGGGTTCATCGAGTGCCAGCAGGTTGGAGGGTTTGCTGAACAGTCTGGCCAGCAGCAGGCGGTTGCGTTCGCCGCCGGACAGGGCGTTGACCGGGGTCTGGCAGCGTTCAGGCGCAAACAGGAAATCCTGCAGGTAGCTGATGACGTGGCGTTGCTGCTTATTGACCTCGATGAACTGTCTGCCGTCGGCGATGTTGTCGATGACGGAGCGTTCTCCGTCCAGCTGGGCGCGGCGCTGGTCGAAATAGGCGATATCAAGACGTGTACCCTGGCGGACTGTGCCGGGGTCCGGTTGTAACTCGCCGAGCAACAGGCGCAGCAGGGTGGTTTTACCGACGCCGTTGGGTCCGATGATGCCAACCTTGTCGCCGCGCAGGATCAGCGTGTCGAGCTTGTCGATGAGCACGCGGCCACCAATAGCGTAGCTGGCCCCCAGCGCCTCGATCACCAGCTTGCCGGAGCTGTCAGCCTCCTGTGAGCGCATGCTGGCTTTACCGGCAAGCGCGCGTCGCTGGCCGTGCTGCTCGCGCATTTTTTGCAGTTTGCGTACCCGTCCTTCGTTGCGGGTACGGCGCGCCTTGATGCCCTGGCGTATCCAGCGCTCTTCCCGGGCCAGTTTTTTGTCGAAGGCGGCCTGGTGACTGGCCTCGGTATCCAGCCATTCCTGTTTGCGTCTCAGATAGGTCGGGTAGTCGCCCGGCCAGTTGGTCAGTAGGCCGCGGTCAAGATCAATAATGCGTGTCGCCAGCCGGGTAAGGAAGCTGCGGTCATGGGTGATAAACAGCAAGGTGCCGTCAAAATTGAGGAGAAAATCCTCCAGCCATTCGATGGACTGGATGTCCAGGTGGTTGGTGGGTTCGTCCAGCAGTAACAGATCCGGGGCGGAAACCAGCGCCCGGGCCAGCAGCACACGTCGCTGGATACCGCCGGACAATTGTTCAAAGCGGTCATCGGGTTGCAGCGACAGCTTTGAAATGACACTTTCCACGCGCTGTTCCAGCGACCAGCCCCCCTGCGCCTCCAGTTCGTGCTGGGTGGTTTCCAGCTGCTCCAGCAGCTTGTCATCCTGACGCAGGGCGAGTGCTGCGCTGAGCTGGTGAAAGCGGCGTATCAGCTCCCCCAGCTCGCCCATACCACAGGCTACGCAATCAAACACGCTGCCCGTGAAGTTGCCGGGCAGGTCCTGGTCGAGGGAGGCGATTCCCAGTTCCTGTCGGCGGTCGAGATCGCCGTCGTCGGGTTTCAGGCGGCCTTCCATGATCTTCAGCAGGGTGGATTTGCCGCAGCCATTGCGGCCCACCAGACAGACGCGCTCGCCCGGTTCGATGGTGAGATTAACGCCATCCAGGAGGGCCGGGCCGCCAAAACTCAGGCGCAGATTGCGAACGCGAAGCAGGGACATGGGGCGCGAAGCATAAATGCGGCCCGGCGCGGGCTCAACTCATTTCAGCAGCGGTCGTTAATTGTTCCAGGGGTGTCGGAAAGCCCGGAAATGTGCACAACGTCACACCAGTCGTGACGCGGAATCCGCACACTGGCCGTCCGACAGTGGAGAACAGGGCCATGCCCAAACACGATTTTTACGCAGATCCGACAGTTTTTGACCAGCTCAGGAGCGATGCGGGCAGCTGGCTGTGTGCGCGCTTCGAGAAACTGTGCCCCTACGCCTGGACTCTCGGTTTTGGTGTGCTTGGGCTGGTATTCCTGTCAATTGCCATGGTTGTGTTTGCAGTTTTGCTGCAGCAGCGATTCGGCGGGGATACACCTGCCATGATGAACCAGTCGCTGGCGCAGGCGGTGACCATGATGATTGCATTGCTCGCTGCACAGGTGGTATTCAAGCAGACGCTGGATGCCTGGCCCCGGCAGATTGATATGCCGGCCCGACTGCGTTTTCTGGCGGCCCATCTCGGTTTCAGGGTGCCGCCGAAACCGCTGCCGGCGGTGCGTCGCAAGGTCCGCAAGACCGTGCCTGATCGACGCAAGACGCCTGTTTCCGAACAACAGGCGATTCAGGAATTTTTCGCCGGTGTGCGCGCAGCCGGGGTAAACGTCACCATCGCCAGAACACTGTTTGCAGCGGGCGTGCGTTCAGTCGATCAACTGCGCGCGATCGGCGATCACCAGTTACGCAGGATCCGCGGTGTCGGGCCGGCCACGGTAGGTAAACTCAGAAAGCAATTCCCGAATTCCTGATAGCCCCGGAATACGCGGAAAAACACGGAAATATTTCCAGCAGCGTGTTTTTTCTTCTGTATATTCCGTGGCCGTATTAT
>CAZWJB010000160.1:0-1782 GCA_964634485.1 uncultured Thiohalobacter sp.
TTGAGAAACGCGGCGATTATAACCCAGTTTCATCGTATTGTTACCTGATTTGTTTACAAAAACAGGGGCAATTATTTCAATAAACACCCGTTTCGTGTAGCCTGCGGCCCGCAATAATACAATATAAACCCCATTAATAATGCTATCAGGAGTGCCGACCCCGTGCTGCAGCGTATCTGTCTTCTCTTTATCTGCCTGTTGTGCGCCCCCGCCCTGCTTTCCGCAGCTGAAACCGGCGTCCGTGGCCAGATCCGGGAACGCGTCGAGCTCATCCGCTCAGGCAGCAGCCTGATTATCGAAGGAGAGTCAATCGCCTCGGTACAGGTGCTTCCAGCCCTGTATGAGAAACGTGATTATGCGCCTGTCTGGTCCCGATCCGACTCGATCGACCAGCTGTTTGAAGCGCTGGAGACGATTGACGGGGATGGCCTGGATGCTGCGGACTATCACTACGATGCCCTGTTGGAACTACGCGACAGGGTAGCCGAAGCGGGGCCCGGTGACCCTGCGCTCTCTGCCGATTATGACATTTTATTGACGGATAGCCTGGTGCGTCTGGGCTATCACCTGCTGGTGGGCAAAGTGGACCCGGTCGAACTGGACAACAACTGGAACATGGAAGACACCATCGGAGACCTCGATAGCGCACTGGCGCTGGCGCAGGCCATCGACCAGGGGACCGTCAACGAGCTGGTGGAGCTTTTGCGACCGCAGCTCCCGGTGTATTCAGAACTCCGGGCTGCGCTCGCGCGCTACCGCGACATCCAGCAGCGCGGCGGCTGGCAGCCTGTCCCCGCGGGTGCGGTACTGAAGCCGGGTATGACCGATACCCGTGTCCGTGCCATAAGGCAGCGGCTGGCAGCGACGGGCGACATGGGCGCAACTGATCCCGCTTCGACGCTGTTCGATGCCGACGTTGAAAGCGGCGTAAAAAAATTCCAGCAGCGTCACGGTCTGGAAGCGGATGGCATCGTTGGCAAGGCCACGCTGCAGGCCATGAATGTGCCGGTGCAGGACCGCATAGACCAGATCCGGGTAAACCTGGAACGCGCGCGCTGGGTGCTGCACAAACTACCGGATGAGTATGTGCTTACCGATATCGCCGGTTTTCGTGTGTTTTACTTCCGTAACGGGGAAGTGATCTGGGCATCACGGGCACAGGTTGGGAAACCTTTCCGCAAGACACCTGTATTCAGATCCAGCATCACCTATCTCGACATCAATCCCACCTGGACTGTGCCGCCAACCATTCTGAACCAGGACATTTTACCCAGGCTCAAAAAGGACCCGGACTACCTGCGCAAAAAGGATATGCGCGTGCTTACTTTTGCCGGCAAACCGGTTGATGAAAGCACGATTGACTGGAGCCGGTATCCGGGGGAGAAATTTCCGTACATGATTCGCCAGAACCCGGGGCCCAGGAACGCACTGGGGCGCATCAAATTCATGTTCCCGAACAAGCACGCGGTTTACCTGCACGATACACCGAGCAAGTCGCTGTTCGGACGAACCGAACGCGCGCTCAGCTCGGGTTGCATACGCATTGAAAACCCGTTCGACTTCGGCGAACTGCTGCTGAACAATGCTCAGTGGGACAAAGCCAGGATAGAGGCCACGGTTGACACCGGGAAAACGACCAGCGTATCGCTTGACAATCCTGTTACCGTCATCCTGATGTACTGGACAGTCGACACGACCGATGAAGGCGATGTCACGTTCAGGAACGATATCTACAAACGCGATCCGGCGGTACTGTCAGCCCTGAAACGCCCCTTCCATTTC
>CAZWJB010000160.1:1882-3727 GCA_964634485.1 uncultured Thiohalobacter sp.
GCCACACCATCACCCGACGCAGTCAACACCATGTTACCGCTGTCCTCGACAACCGACATGCTCCAGCCTATGCCGTCAGGCGCACCGCCTTCTTTCCCGTCTTCTGCACCCTGCAACATCAGCTTGCCGTCTACTGTCTCCACACGCTTGATCACCGTCTTGCGCTTGTCACCTTTCGAGCCGGTGACAAGTTGCCTGTTTTTTACATCGACCTTGATAAACCGCGGAATGTCGACGTCGTCGGCAGCAACCCGGTTGCAACCCTTTGTCGGCAGGCACTCCATGACATCCACAGACGCGCATAAAAATTCCGATGAACTATCCAGACCGGCAGACACCGCCAGCGGCATCGAGGACACAAGCGCCACTGCCCCGCATACATAAAGTTTCTTCATCATTACCATCCTCTGCCTGACTAGCGAACCGTGTATCCGCGGCCTTCAAGACATGCCGCGTAAGCCCGATTGTAATTATTACGGTTCTGGGAGTAGCTCTGAACCTCGCGTTGCTCCCACTGTTGCTGATTGTGTGCTTCCCGCTTCTTCTGTTCTGAACGCCGGGCGCCACCCAGCAAGCCACCGCCAACCGCACCAATCGCAGCGCCTTTTTTGGCATCTCCCGCTATGGCGCCGACCAGCGCACCACCGAGCCCGCCGCCAACCGCGCCACGACCGACACCGCCCTGGGTCGCCTCTTTCGGTGGTGGCGCCGTAGTGGCCGTCGGCGGCGCCATGGGGTCAAAACCGGACTGGCCCTTGGCAAAGCCATAGCACTCGAACTTGTCCTTTTCCTGCTGCTCGGAACTCTGACCCTTGGCCGGGTAGATCATCAGTTCCTGTGCGTTCAGAACTCCGGGCAGCATGGCCAACAGGCCCGCCGCGGCATACAAACATTTCAACTTGTTCATCAAAGACCTCTCTGATATGAATCCGGCAACCCGTGCCGGGGCGCTATTGCAGGCGCACAGTCTATGACAAGACCTCGCCCGCGTGCAATTCTGGTCTGTCCCAACAAATCAGGCAAGGCGCTGCCGGCCTCTATTCACAGCCAGGCGTCCAGCCGGTACAATCGCCTACCGTTTCGTTAGCCGCCGGATATCCCTATGCAAGTCATGCATCCTACGCTCAATATTGCAGTGCGCGCTGCGCGCAATGCGGGCGATATCATCATCAAGTACGTTAACCGCATTGACCAGCTAAACGTCACGAGCAAGGAACGTAATGATTACGTTTCCGAAGTCGATCGTCAGGCCGAGGATGAAATTATTGCAGTAATCCGCAAGGCATTTCCCGACCACAGCATACTGGCGGAGGAAAGCGGTCAACATAAAGGCAACGAGGATTTCCAGTGGATCATCGACCCGCTGGATGGCACCACCAACTTTCTGCATGGCTTTCCGCAGTTTGCTGTTTCCATTGCCATGAAACACAAGGGTCGCCTGGAGCAGGCGGTAATCTACGACCCCATGCGCCAGGAGCTGTTTACCGCAACCCGTGGCAGTGGTGCATTTCTGGATAACCGCCGCATCCGGGTCTCCGCGCAAAACGGTCTGGGTGGCGCGCTGCTGGGCACCGGTTTCCCCTACAAGGACATGCAGCACCTGGACAGCTACCTGGAAACGTTCAAGGCGCTGATTGTGGAATCCGCGGGTATCCGCCGACCGGGTTCTGCCGCGCTGGACCTTGCTTATGTCGCTGCGGGCCGGCTTGACGGGTTCTGGGAGATCGGTCTCAACAGCTGGGACATTGCCGCCGGTGTGCTGCTGGTGCGCGAAGCCGGTGGTCTGGTGGGCGACTTCGATGGTGGCCACGCCTTCCTCGAATCCGGCAATATCGTTGCCGCGGC
>CAZWJB010000161.1:0-3712 GCA_964634485.1 uncultured Thiohalobacter sp.
GCTTCGCAGCCAGTCGTTTCCATTGACCAGCAGGCAGAGGTCTTGCAGAACCCGGCGCCGGGCGGAGTCGGTGGGCGGGTGGAAACCTACACCGGCAGCGGCGGCGCAAGCCTGGCCTATGTCGCCTACACACAGCCCGGTGCGCGCACCGCGCTGGTATACCTGCACGGCATCGAAAGTCACGCCGGCTGGTTTGCGATTGCGGCCGGCCAGTTACGGGAGCAGGGCTTTGATGTCTATTGTCTGGACCGGCGCGGCAGCGGTCTGAACCGCGAAAACCGCGGCTTCCTCAGTGGCCACGTCGATGCCTACGAAACGCTGCTGGCGGACATTGATTCATTCATCAAGCCATTGCACGATCGTTATGACCAGGTCTTTCTGGTGGGTCTCTCCTGGGGCGGCAAGCTGGCGCTGGCGTATGGGCTGAGTCACCCGCAAGCGGTCGCCGGGCTGGTGCTGATTACCCCCGGGCTGCGTGCGAAAGTCGATGTCACTATGTTGAACAAGTTGAAGATCGGTCTGCTGTCGCCCCTGAACCCAACAGCGCGGGTGCCGACCCCCATCCAGCCGGAAATGTTCACCACCACTCCGGTCTACCTGGACTACATCCGCAACGACCCGCTGCGCCTGAATTCGGCCACGGTGCGTTTTTTCTGGCAGAGTCACCGCCTGGACAAGTATGTCGATCGTAACATCGCCGGCAACCGGCTTCCCGTGCAGCTGTTTCTGGCCGGCAAGGACACCATTATCGACAACGACGGCGTGTTGCGGGTGCTGCAGCAGGGTCGGGAGGCCGACCTGGATGTGCTATGGTACGAAGATCAGACGCACTCCATTCAGCTGGACGCGCCACAACGTCTGGTTAACGATATGACCGACTGGATAAAGCGCCATGGCGCTACGCCCTGAACGGCGGCCGGGGTGAGTACACTCCCCGGGTATGGAATAACAACCTGAGGAGATCTCGATGTCACTTGCCGGAAAACTGATTGCCTTTGTCGGGAAGCGGTCCGCCCAACGCTTCGATGAAGCGACGCGTGATCCACGCCGCACCCAGACAGAGCTGTTGCTCGGCATGCTGCGCAGGAATGCCGATACCGAGTACGGCCGCCGTTACAACTTCGCCTCGATCAACAGCATCGCCGACTATCAGAAGCAGGTGCCCCTCATTACGTACGCCGACATCCAGCAGGACATGGAGCGAGTTGCCGGGGGTGAAAAAAACGTATTCACCGCCGAGGACCCGGTGATGTTTGCCCAGACCAGCGGCACTACCGGCAAACCCAAGTTCATCCCGGTCACGCCAACCGACCAGGGGCGTGCGCACAAGGACCAGATGCGCACCTGGCTGTATCACGCACAGAAGGCCCATCCCGGCATCCTCGATTACAAGGTGGTGTCCATGGTGTCGCCCGCCATCGAGGGGCATACCGAGTCAGGCGTGCCGTTTGGTTCCACCTCGGGGCACATCTACAAGAATATGCCGGGCGTTGTACGCCGTGCCTATTCGATTCCCTACGAAGTGTTCGAGATCGAAGACTACCAGGCCAAGTACTACACCATTATGCGCATCGCACTGGAACACGATGTGCATTTCCTGGCCACGGCCAACCCGTCTTCCATTCTGCAACTGATGGACAAGGCCAACGAATACAGTGAAGACCTGATCGGCGATATCCGCAGTGGAACGCTATCGAGTCAGCAGGATGTCGAGCCGGCGATCCGGCAACTGGTGGAAAAACGTCTGCGCCCCAATCCGAAACGTGCTGCACAACTCGATGCGATGTGTTCACGGCGCGATGGCAGGCTGGTGCCGGGTGATTACTGGCCTGATCTTGGCTTGATCGGCTGCTGGAAGGGCGGCACTGTCGGTCACTACCTGGAGAGGTTCGACCCGTGGTTCAACCCGGACGGCACGCGGCCGGTACCGGTGCGCGACTGGGGCTATCTTTCCAGTGAGGCGCGCGGTTCGATTCCCCTGTCCGACGACGGCAGCAAGGGTGTGCTCACTGTGGCCACCAACTTTTTCGAGTTCGTGGCAGTAGATGAAGTGGAAGCAAAGCCGGACCAGCCGGAATCGTGGCCATTTCTGACCGCTGCCGATCTGGAAATGGATGGTGAGTATTACATTTTCGTGACCACCACCAGCGGCCTGTATCGCTACGACATCAACGACGTTATCAAGGTAGCCGGCCGTTATCACCAGACGCCCGAGATCGTGTTCTTGCGCAAGGGACGCGGCATGACCAATATCACCGGCGAGAAGCTCAGCGTGAATCAGGTGATTGATGGCGTACAGAGCGCCGCGCGGAAAAGTGGTCTCATCCCGGCGCATTTCAAGGCCGAGGCTGATACTGAACGCAGCTGCTATATCCTGCGCGTGGAGTTCACCGGTCATACAGAGGAAGAACAGCAACTGGCGTTTCTGCAGGAAGCTGATCGCTACATGAAGGAGGTCAATATCGAGTACAAGGCCAAACGCGATTCCTCACGTCTCGGGGCGCCGGTCATGCACGTGATGCGTGAAGGCTGGTACGAGCGCGGGCGCCGGCTGATGGCCGCCAGTGGTAAACGCGTGTTCCAGGCCAAGACCGAGGTGTTGAGTCGGGTGAAGGCGGAAACTGTGATAATGCGTCCGGAAATTGAGAACATCGTTGAGCTGAAAGAGTGATGCATTGAGTAAAGGGGAACGCGTGGCGGGAATTGCATCTTTCGAGTTGTCGGCTGTGGACCTGCCGTTCCGTAAGCCTTTCAAGCACGCGGCCGCCGAGAGAACCAGTTCCTACAGCCTGTTTCTGAAGTGCACCACGGCTTCGGGCACGGTTGGCTTCGGCGAGTCGCTGCCACGTGAATACGTCACCGGTGAAAGTCGCGCATCGGCCTTTGCCATGCTGCGCGATGACATTTTGCCAAAACTGCTGGATCAGCGCTTCGAGTCCATGCAGGACGTGGAGAGTTTTCTGCAACAGTGCGACGGCCAGACGCCGGGCTGGGTTGCCGCAGGTGTGCCGCAGACCGCCGCCTGGTGTACGGTGGATCTGGCGTTACTGGATGCCTTCGGCAAGACATTCGGTGCGCGTGCGCTGAGCGCCGAACCAGTCACGCTGCCTGCCGATTTTCGCTACAGCGGCGTCTTGTCGGCCGACAAGGGTTGGCGCCTGGTCAAGTCGGCGTTGAAGCAGCGCCTGTTCGGTCTCCGTCAGGTCAAGCTCAAGGTCGATGACGTCGAGGATGTGAAGGCGGTATGCCTGTTGCGACAGGTGTTCGGGCGCAACTTCGATGTCCGTGTGGACACCAACATGATATGGGACGTGGAGCAGGCGAGTCATTCCATGCGCGATATGGCGCGCTGCGGCGTAAAGTCTTTCGAACAGCCGGTAGCGGCCGAAGATATCGAGGGACTGGCGTGGCTGGTGGCGGAAACCGGACTCAATGTCATGGCCGATGAGAGTCTGACAACGCGGGCGTCTCTGCAACGGTTGATCGAAGCGAAGGCCTGTACGGCTGCCAATGTACGGATTTCCAAGTGTGGTGGACTGGTCGCTGCGTTCAATCGCTCGCGCGAGGCGCTGGCCGCCAACCTGTCCCTTCAGCTGGGTTGTCAGGTCGGTGAATCGTCACTGTTGTCGGCAGCACATTTGCGTCTCGCACAGGCCGTGCAACCGGTGACCTATGCCGAAGGCTGCTTCGGATTGTTTCTATTGCGTGAAGA
>CAZWJB010000162.1:0-3681 GCA_964634485.1 uncultured Thiohalobacter sp.
ACTTCCCCGCCGCGCACAGCAGGCTGGTAGCCCTGCTGATACAACTGCGCCGAAATGGAAGCCGCATCGTTCTTATCCAGCAGTGGGCCAATTGTCTGACACACCCGCTCGGGTTGCGGGATGACCATCGCATCCTGCGTTTCTTCTGCCCGGGCTGGCGCGCTGTATTCAACAACCGGTATTGCTTCGGTTTCTGCGGCTTCAACCGGCTGCTGTTCCTCGTCAGTCTGCTCATCCGCCACCATTACCGGTGGCTCTGTACTCGGTCGTTCCTTTAGAAGCACCAGTGGCTCAATACCTGGCGCCAGGGGAACCGGTTTCATTTCACGGGGCTTTTCTATTGGCGAATTCTGGTGCCAGGCGAAGTACGCCAAATTGACAAGCACCAGGATATAAACCAGCTTTCGCACTAGGCGGTCTCCCCCGCGTAGACAGCAAGTCCCTTTAAAACCAGGTCAGGAACGCACTCCGGCTGGCTACCCAGCAGTGGTAGAATACGTGTCGCATCTCCACCGGTGAGCAACAGGTTCGTCCTGTCGCCCAGTTCTCCCTGCAAATCCATGAACACACGTTCGACCAATGTGATTGCCGTATACAGAACACCTCCTGATACTGCCGCTTCTGTGCTGCGCCCCAGCAGGGAGACCTCCTGATTATCCGCTTCCTCAATCTGAATGCCGGGCACCTGTCCCGTCAACGCACTGACCATCATTTCCATTCCCGGCACAATAAGGCCACCAAGATGCGCGCCATCCGCTGCTATCGCATCTATGGTAATTGCGGTGCCACAATCAATCACAACGGCGGGGCCCTTGTAGTACGCATGTACAGCCAGCAGACTTGCCCAGCGATCGGCGCCCAGACGCTGCGGCACTGAATAGGCATTGCTGACACCACACTGCTGCTCTGTAACGGGCAGGAATTCCGGGGTAACTTTCCAGCGTCGTTTTATCCAGGTCTGTACGGACTTGCTGTAATCCTCGCCCGCAACATTGGAAACGATAACGCGCTCAGGCGCATCCAGATCCTTCCAGGCTGGCCGTGCAATGTCCTTGAAAGCTCTATGCTGACGTTGCAACGGCTCGCCGGTTTTCCAGTTGTCTGCATCCTGTAACGCCCACTTGATACGGGCGTTGCCAATATCAATCAGAAGCTCCATGAACTAGTATTCCTTTCTCATGATATCGGTGGAGCGCCAAACCTGACACTGACTTCGCCGGCATGGTAACGCCGGGTGGTGCCATTATTCTCAATGAGAAGTGCTCCCTGGTTATCGATACCCCGCGCGATGCCGGTAATCATTGCTGCATTGTCATTGTGTAGTTCGACGGGCCGGTCTGCGATCAGGTCAAAGCGACTCCACTGCTCTACAAATACATCGAACCCCTGTTCGTTAAACGTCTCAATTGCGCTTAGCAGGGACTCCAGAACCGCTCCCGCCAGCCGGTTACGGTCGATCCGGGCACTGCATTGTGATAAATCCGCCCATGGCTGGTCGATCTCCTCCGCGGCGCTATCAGGAACTTGCATATTGATCCCGATACCGATCACGACCTGGTAACGGCCACCACCTTCACCGGAAAGATCCAGCAGGATGCCTGCAAGCTTGCGCTGCTGATAGAAAATATCGTTGGGCCATTTCAATCCAAGCCCCTCAACGCCACAGTCCTGCAAGGCCCGTACTGTAGCAATGGCAGCCACCAGGCTAAGACCCCCGGACTGAATTCCAAACTCGTCCATTGGCACCGCCAGTGAAAGATACAGGTTGCTGCCATACGGAGAAACCCACCGCCGTCCCCGTCTGCCGCGTCCAGCGCTCTGCCACTCGGCAAGACAGGCCCGCACGCCAGCCGAGCCATGCTCTGGCGCTGTGCGTTTCAGGTAATCACTGGTGGAATCTATTTCCCGGAATACTTCGAGGCTTTGCAGCTGTGCAGCTGTACCCGATTTCAATGCTGCACGAATCCTGTCCACCCGCAGCGGCCGATATGGCACAGTTAACCGGTAGCCCTGTCCGCGAACCGCGTGTACGTCGAGACCGAAACCGGACATGGCGCGTACGTGCTTCCAGACAGCCGCGCGACTGATTCCCAACTGCTGGCCTAACCATTCACCGGAATGAAAATGGCCATCTGCCAGTAATTCTATAACCCTGTATCGCATCGACATCGCTGCAGTTTATCACACCAATTGTTGCCTATCTGACTATTTTAACTACATTTTTACGTATGTGCCTTTCTTCCCGTGCCGACCTGAACAGTCGCGCACTTCATCTTTTTTATTTAACGCCGATAGCGCGATAAACCCGTGATGCCAGGCAGGTTACAGGCAGCCAACTACAATGCCACGATCAATGGAAGACACAATGATCCAAGCAGGAAAAGAAAACCGGCACAGTCTACCCAGCACACTTGAGATGAGTCCGGCGGAACCGCTGTACAAGCGCCTGCCACGCGTCGATGAACATGGCAAACCGCTGACAGACTTCATGATGATTATCCCCAAATTGCGCACCCGGCCACAGCACATGGTGCAGGAGACCATTCACAAAATCGAACAGGTCCTGGAACGCTATTCCAGTATCGTAGTCTTCGCTGACCTGAATCTTAAGCTGAATGTACTCTGGGTGATTGTTCGCCCTGGCCCGGGCAATTGCTGGAACTTGCCGATGGAAATCAATAACGAGGTTCCGGAAGCATTACTGGTTGCCCAACCTGCCTGACAGGCACTTTGTCGCTAGCCGTTCAATACCATCTCGACTTCGGCAAAAGTATTTGCTACTTCGCTAGTCTCAATCAGTTGATCAAGCTGTTTACCGATCTGCGATACTGAAAAAATTCCCCGGATGGCAGGACTTTCAGTGCGCGGATCTTTATCCAGCACCAGCGCATGCCGCCTGCCGATTGCACGCAGAGTCGTGACAATATCCACAACGGAAGCCCGCAGAACATCTTCCATCAACATCACTTCCAGCTCACGCTTCGGCGTCATGATATCGCGCACCATAATCTCTTCGTAGCGCAAATGCAGTTCCTGATGGAACTGCAGGGGTTTTTCTCCCTGGATATCAGTAGCGGTTATCAGCCCCAGTACCAGTTTGTCACTGTTGACCACAAACAGCAGGCGCACACCGGCAGACTTCATCCGTTGTAATGCCCGGTCGATCGATACATTGGGTTCCACGGTAACGGCAATCTGCCGACGTAAATCCGTCATGGCCAGTATGGCCGGACTCTGTTCCTTGACCCTGGCAGGAAGTTCCTGACCGGGTTCGAAATAACTGACCAACCCTGGTAACGGGTACAGTGTCAGCGGTCTGGATTCGGCCATAAGTCCCCTCCTGCCATAATCGTCTACTGTTATTCAATGTATAGACCAGAAGTCCCGCATATTCAAAGCAGGGAGGGATATTAGCAGGCAAAAAAAACCCCTGATCTCGGATCAGGGGTTTGGTGTTTAAAGCCTGGCGGTGTCCTACTTTCACATGGGAACCCCCACACTATCATCGGCGCAGAGCGGTTTCACTTCCGAGTTCGGAATGGGATCGGGTGGTTCACACTCGCTATGGCCGCCAGGCAAACTGGTTAGGATCAGGATCAATGGGGTCAGACTCGATTGATCTTAATAGATCAATCGAGTCTGACCCCATTGATCCTGATCCCGAATAAGGAAAGTTGTTAA
>CAZWJB010000163.1:0-3677 GCA_964634485.1 uncultured Thiohalobacter sp.
TGGCCTGTATCGCCGTCATCGGTATTCCCATCATGATGGCGGAAGTCATGCTGGGCCGGCGTGGCCGCCAGAGCCCCATCAATACCATGCGCAGCCTGGCGAAGGAAGCCGGCGCCCACCCGGGCTGGCGGTGGCTGGGCTGGGCCGGCATGCTGGCCGGGTTCCTGATTCTTTCCTATTACAGTGTCATCGCCGGCTGGGCGCTGGCCTATGTGTTCAGGGCCTCAGCGGGGATCTTTACCGGCGCCACCGCCGAGGGCGTTGCGAGTATTTTCGAACAGCTGACCGGTGATCCGGAACGGCTGCTGGCCTGGCATACGCTGTTCATGGTGATGACCATGATCGTGGTGGCACGCGGTGTGCGCGGCGGACTTGAAAAAGCAGTGCGCTTCCTGGTGCCGGCGCTGTTTGTGTTGCTGATCATGCTGGACGGTTACGCGCTGGCCAGCGGCGCCTTCGACCAGGGGCTGAAATTCCTGTTCACTCCGGACTTCAGCAAGATTACTGCGAACGGTGTGCTGATTGCCATGGGCCATGCGTTCTTTACCCTGAGCCTGGGTATGGGCGCTATCATGGTCTATGGTTCCTACCTGCCGGAGCGTACCTCTATCGCCAGAACCAGTATCACCATCGCCTTGCTGGATACGCTGGTTGCGCTGCTGGCGGGTATGGCGATATTCCCCATTGTCTTTATCAATGGCCTGGAACCCGGCGCCGGTCCCGGTCTGATATTCCAGACCCTGCCGATTGCTTTCGGGCATATGCCGGGCGGTCAGCTGTTCGGCACGCTGTTTTTTGTACTGCTGGTATTTGCCGCCTGGACTTCGGCCATCTCGCTGATCGAACCGGTGGTGGCCTGGCTGGTGGAAAACAAGGGGATGACGCGTATCTATGCGTCGGTCTATGCGGGTATCGTCACCTGGGCTTTTGGCCTGCTGACGGTGTTTTCCTTCAATGCCTGGGCTGATTTCAAGCCGCTGTCCTTTATTTACATTTTCGAGAATTATACCGTCTTTGACCTGCTGGATTACCTGACGGCCAATATCATGTTGCCGCTGGGTGGTCTGTTCATTGCGTTGTTCAGTGTCTGGGTCATGAAACGCAGCGACAGTGTGCAGGAGCTGGATATGGGCGCCGGCGCCGGTTATGTCCTCTGGTACCTGCTGGTACGTTACCTGACGCCGCTTGCGGTGCTTATTGTGTTCCTGAACGTGACCGGTATCGTTAACTTCGCCGGCCTGTTCGGTCTGGCTGAGTAGACGCATGACTTCAATCAGTAAATCGGCGCTGGTACCGTATTCACCGGCGCAAATGTTCACCCTGGTGGACGGCATCGAGGCCTATCCCGAATTTCTGCCCTGGTGCCGCACTACTAACGTGTTATCGCGTACTGATGATGAAGTGCGGGCAACGATCGAGCTGTCCAAGGGCGGTGTGGAGAAAGCCTTTACCACCTGCAACCGTAACCAGAAGAACAAGATGATCGAAATGCGGCTGGTGGAAGGACCCTTCAGGCGCCTGGAGGGATTCTGGCGCTTTGATGCGCTGGGTGATGAGGGTTGCAAGGTGTCTTTCGATCTGGAGTTTGAGTTTGCCAGCCGCATGCTGGATATGGTGGTGGGGCCGGTGTTCAGCCAGATCGCCAATTCACTGGTGGATTCCTTTCACAGGCGGGCGGTAGAGGTCTATGGGAAACGCTGATTCGATTTCAATAGAAGTGGCGTATGCCAAACCGGAGGAGCAGGTTATCCTCAAACTGGATGTTGCGCCCGGTACAACCCTGCAACAGGCGATCGAGCAGTCCGGTATTCTTGAACAATTCCCGGAAATCGATCCCGGGAAGTTAAAGGCGGGTATTTTCGGCAAACTGAAAAAGTTGACCGAAACCCTGCGGCAGGGTGACCGGGTGGAAATTTACCGGCCCCTGATCGCGGACCCCAAACAGGTGAGAAAAGAACGAGCGGCGGCGGGCAAGCGGATGAAAAAGGGTGGTGGTAGTCTCGACGAGACAATTGAATAGAGGGCCCTCAGGAAAAACATGGATATTTTATCAAGCAAAATCGAAGGTGCTTTTGTGGTCGCACCGCAAGGCAGGCTGGATACCAACAATGCTCCGCAGGCGGAAAAACTCCTGCTGGACACTATCAGTGCCGGGGAAAAACGCGTAATTCTCGATTTCTCCAGTACCGACTATATCTCCAGTGCCGGTCTGCGCGTGATACTGCAGGTGGCCAAGCTGGTGCGCAAGGATGGCCGGCTGGTGTTGTGTAACGCCAATGAACAGATTCACGAAGTACTGGAAATCAGCGGCTTTCTGGACATGATCAAATACTGTTCCGACCTTAAGGAGGCCATACAGTCGGTCAGCGAGTAATGGGGAAACAGCAGAAGATCCTGGTCGTCGACGATGAGCCCATCAATATCGATGTGCTTACCGGGCTGTTGAAACAGGACTACAGGCTGATCGTTGCCAAAAACGGGGAGCGCGCGCTCAAGGCGGCACAATCGGGCAATCCCGATCTCATCCTGCTGGATATCATGATGCCGGACATGGACGGCTACGAGGTATGCCGGCGCCTCAAGGCTGACGAATCGACACGGGATATCCCGGTTATTTTTATTACTGCAATGATCCAGGACGGTGATGAAACGCTGGGTTTCGAACTCGGTGCGGCGGATTACATCACCAAACCTGTATCCCCACCCATACTAAAGGCAAGGGTAAAAACACAGCTCGCCCTGACAAAAAGCCGCAAGGAACTGCAGGCGGCCTACGCCACCATCAAGACGCAGAAAGACCGCATGGAAGCCGAGCTGAATGTCGGCCGCGATATCCAGATGAGTATGATGCCGCAGGATTTCCCCGGCGAGTCCGGCGGTGAAAGCTTTTCCCTGTACGCGCGTCTGGAAGCCGCGCGCGAACTGGGTGGTGATTTCTACGATTTTTTCTTTCTGGATGCGTCGACCCTGTGTTTCTGTGTCGGCGATGTGTCGGGCAAGGGTGTTCCGGCCGCGTTGTTCATGGCGGTGACCAAGACGCTCATCAAATCCGCCGCCGGCAGCAGCCGGTCTACCGCGGCTATCCTTACCCGGGTAAACAAAACGCTGAGCGCAGACAACGAAGGCTGTATGTTCGTGACGCTGTTTGTGGCGGTCTGCGATATTCACAGCGGTGAACTGACCTATACCAATGCCGGCCACAACCCACCTTATGTAACAGGTGTGAATGGCAACACCGTGCGCCTGGATACGCGCCATGGCCCGGTGGCCGGCGCTATGGACGGTATCACTTACGGGGAGGATTCTGTCCTTCTCAGGCCCGGCGAGACGCTGCTGGTGTTTACCGACGGGGTGACTGAAGCCACCAGTGCATCCGGTGAGCTGTTCTCCGAGGCGCGGCTGGCTGGTCTGCTGGAGCAGTCTTCGCAGCAGGAGGCCAGGTCGCTGGTGGGTTCAGTGATGTCCGGTGTGCACGCCTTCGAAGGTGATGCCGAGCAGGCCGACGACATCACGGTGCTCGCCTTCCGCTTTCACGGCGAGCCGCGTGCGGACAGCAGGCAGGCAAGTGTACGCAAAACCTGGCAGAGCCTGCAGGCAAGCAGCCAGGTTATTGCCTGGTTTGAAATATTTGCGGATGCGCACGCGCTTGACGTATCGATCCGCCGCAAGGTCAAGCT
>CAZWJB010000164.1:0-3668 GCA_964634485.1 uncultured Thiohalobacter sp.
CAGCACTTTGGCCGGACGGATGGTACCGGCAGCAGTCGTCAGCATGGGGAAGAAGCCACCGAAACGGTTAGCGGCCATCAACACCGCCTTGTAGCCGGCAATCGACGCCTGTGAGGACAACACATCCATGCCCTGGGCACGGGAGATGCGCGGTACCAGTTCCATGGCAAAGCTGAGGATATTGTGGTCGCGCAGCTGGCGGACCCGTTCAGGGTAGCGGTAGGGCAGCATCATGCTGGCCACAGCGGCACCCTCCTTCATCAGTGCAATTTCGGTTTCTGTGGGTGGCTGGATTTTCAGGATCAGGTCGGCCTGCTGGTACAGTTCGCTGGCGCTACCGACGATAGTTACGTCGTCGTAGCTGCTGTCCGGGTGGTAACTGCCGGCACCGGCTCCGCTTTCCAGCAATATCTCCACCCCCAGTTTGTTAAAGCGTTCGGCGACAGAAGGAACCAGCGCTACCCGGTGCTCACCCTGTTCGATCTCTTTGGGCACGCCCAAACGTATCGGCATCTGTAAATACTCCAGCGCAGTCCGGCCGGCGCTTGTGCAGCCTGGTCGCAGGTTTTTAATAAATTCAGCTAAATTGTCCCGTAAAAGGACTGAAACCCGCAAAAGGCGGCATGATAGCGGATTCCCGGCAGTGATGAAATGTCCATAAAAGGTGACAAATTCATGATTTCGGCTGTCCAGCTGTTTACAACATGCGGATTATTTGGGATAAATGGATAAACCCATGTGTTGGGAGGTAGCGCGTGTACGACTTGCATCAACAGGCCCTGCGTACTGATGCGTCCGGCATGCCGCTGGAATGGATCAATTACCAGGAAGCGGTGCGTTTGTATCACCTTGACCAGGTGGCCTACAGCTGCGGCAGCCTGTTGTACCGTGTGCACGGCGGAATCTGCGCCCTGACCGGACGTCAGAGCCGGATTGATGTCAATTCCATTGTCGCGACCTATGGCAGTAACAAGATACTGACCAGAAACCGTGATCGTTATGTGCCTCCCCTGAATAATCCGGCCCTGTTCAAACGCGATGCTCACTTGTGCATGTACTGCGGGGAGCGTTTCCAGTCACGGGACTTGTCGCGAGATCACGTTACACCGATCAGTCGGAATGGAATGGATGCCTGGACCAATGTGGTGACTGCGTGCAGACGTTGCAACAACCACAAGGCCGGACGCAGTCCGGAGCAGGCGCACATGGAATTACTGGCGGTACCTTTTTCCCCGACACACGCAGAGTATATTTACCTGCAAGGTAAACGTGTGCTGACGGATCAAATGGAATTTCTCAAGGCACATTTCCCGCGCCGCAGTCTGATGCATGCGCGCCTGAAACTGCTGGCTTGATTAGAGCACTAGCAGGCTGTTAAAAAGCCTCTGGTGAGTGCGAGACAAGGCGAAAGCCGGCGAAAAAGCGCAGTTTACATCCAGTAAATGAGCATTTTGAGCCGGCTTTCAACGACGGATCGTGCCGCCAGAGACTTTTTCAACAGCCTGCTAGAAGTCGGCTTCCTCTACCTGCAGATAGGTGATGCTGATATGCTTGCCGAGCTGCTCGTCGAATCCTGACCAGCCGGCGTATTCGCCCAGCGCAGTGGCCACCTGGTCTTTCATTTCAAAGTCACTTAGCCCTTCGTCGTAGTATTTCTTTACGCTTGTATACAGGATTTCCAGATAACGCCGGAAAGCCTCCGGAACCCCGGCATCGCCGGTCGGCCCGTGACCGGGGACATAGGTCTTGCTACCGGTTTCCATGATCCGTGTGCAGGTCTCGATATTGCCCTGGACATTACCGTCGTCAATACGCGGAACACGGCCATTCAGCACGTTGTCGCCAAGAAAGGTGACGGAGCGTTCGGGAATCTCGATCATGATATCCGACGTGGTGTGGGCCTTACCGTAATGATGGACCCTGAAGGTCATGCCGCCGTATTTGAACGTATCGCCGTTATCGACGGTCTTGTTGGGGCCGGTGACGCCGGTACCCGCGGTTTTCCCTTCGGTCAGACGCTCCAGCAGGTCGACCCAGTTCTGACCTTCACCGGCCTCGATCAGTGCGATCATGTTGGGATGGCCGTAAATCGGGGCATCCGGGTAAGCAGCCCTGATTGCCTGGTTACCCAGCCAGTGGTCACCATGAATGTGTGAGTTGAATACGGCGATAACCGGTTTGCCCGATATTTTTGCCATGACGCGTAACAGCATTTCACCGGCCTGAACGCTGGAGCCCGGGTCGATGACCACAATGCCGTCCTTGGTGATAACAAATGCCGGGTTGTTCATGAACCCCTGATTTTCGGGGTTGGGCATGCCCAGGGGACCGTGAATGACGTAGACATTTTCGGCCACCTGCTCGGCAGGATAGTCCCTGAGGGCGGGACCCTTGTCAGCAAGGCTCAGCGGGGAAAACAAAAATGTAACTATCAGCGCAAGGATAGCGATACCAGGCTTCATGCAGAATCTCCTTAAGCGGTTGAGCTGTGTATGATGAGACGTGCAGCGACTGCTGTCTATTTCATTTTGCAGCCGGGTTTGTACGGTTTGTTTTTTATATAGACCAGGTTGCTCTATTTGAACGGGAAAAACGTGTCTGTCTGGCAAGCTATCGAGAAGCAGTTGCAGGAGGTGCTGGGAGAGCCGCTACAGCTGTCTGCACCACGGGCGGTCGGAGGGGGCTCGATCAATCAATCCTGCCACGTAAGTTCCGGGCAACAGTCCTGGTTCGTCAAACTGAACCGGGCTGAAAAGCTGGATATGTTTGTTGCCGAAGCCGAGGGCCTGAAGGCGCTGGGTAAAGCAGATGCCCTGTGTATTCCGCAGCCTGTGTGTTGGGGGCAGGACGGTCAGCAGGCCTGGCTGGTTATGGACTACCTTGAGCCTGGTGGATCAGGAGACGCGGTCGCATTGGCGGAAGGTCTCGCCGGCGTGCACAGAGTCCAGTCCGCACAATTCGGCTGGCACAGAGACAATACCATAGGCTCAACGCCACAGATCAACACGCAGGAGCGTGACTGGCTGACCTTCTGGCGCGAGCACAGGCTGGCGTTTCAGCTGCAGCTGGCCGCACAGAACGGGGCTGCCAGCGGAACGCTCAAAACCGGCGAACAGCTGCTGGCGCAATTGCCCGCACTGCTTGACGGACACGAACCGGAGGCATCGTTATTGCACGGTGACCTGTGGTCCGGTAACTACGCATTCACGCGCGACGGTCGGCCAACAATTTTTGATCCGGCGGTGTACTTCGGTGACCGTGAGACGGACCTGGCGATGACAGAATTGTTTGGCGGATTCAGTCGTGATTTTTATGCTGCGTACCGGAATGCCTGGCCGCTGGACAGTGGTTACCCGTTGCGCAAGACCCTCTACAACCTGTACCACGTACTGAATCACTTCAACCTGTTCGGCGGCGGTTATCTTTCCCAGGCACAGGCAATGATGGAATCACTGTTAAGCGAAGTTCGCTGAAGCACAAGGGGTCAGGGAACCTCTGATTAATTCCATTATCGTCATCCCGGCGCATGCCGGGATCCAGAGTGTTCAATGCCTTGGATACCGGCATGACGGATTAATCAGAGCTTCCTTAGGTATGGTGCTCGCGGCTTAACTCGTGCACCGCTTCAATCATGGCGCCGGCATGCTCAGGATTGATGCCCGGGTGAA
>CAZWJB010000165.1:0-3668 GCA_964634485.1 uncultured Thiohalobacter sp.
CCCGGCTGATGAGGCGGCGGCTGGCGGGAATCTGTGCCAGGTAGTCCGTTGCTGTAGCGGATATATTCAGCGGATAGTTCAGTAATGCTGCGGACAGGGTGGTGACCTGCTGGTAATAGCTTTTATTGGCTGCAAACAGTTCGCGTGAGCGTGCCGATGATTCAACGCGCAATTCTGCGCTGTAACTCAGTTGCAGCCCGTTGCTCCACAGGGACTGAACGCTTCCTTGCGGCGGCAGGCTGGGCAGCACCCGGTTCAGGAAGGTGATGACAGCGCGGGCCAGGCTGCTTTCGACTACATCCCTGGTGGCGGCATCACGACACCAGGCAACGGCCGTCGGTTGGCTGAAACGCCCCCACAGGTAGGAGTGGAACCAGTGCGGGGAGGTTCCTTTTTCCAGGTCGGCAAGCGAAAGTATGGCGTATTTGCAGCGTACCATTCGTCCCTCGTGAGCAAATTCAGCGTAGAACACGTTGGGCGGTAACAGCCAGTTCCACGCTGCTTTAATCCAGCCGGAATTTGCGCAGCGGTACCGGTCGACGATCAGGTACAGGTCGACCAGGCCCTCGTATGGGTCACCGCTGCGCAGGCAGGAGCCGTAAAACAGGATCGATGCAACGCAACTGCCGTGTCTGTTTTTCAGGGATTCGACCAGCTGGACAAGCGCCGGGTGTGCAGGCGGTGGTGTCAGCCCGGCAAGCTGTTCAACGAGTTTTTGCTGTGCGCTGCCTTGGTTCACGTGGGGTTACTTGCCTATGCGCAGGAATTCGAGTTCACCGCCATCGCTGACAGTGACCGGACCCTGTTCGGTAGTGGCATGATAGATTTCGCCATCCAGGGCAAAGGCTCCATCCAGCCAGAGCTGGATGTTATGCGCGTTATGGCTGAAATAACCGTTTTCCGGCGTCACATATCGATTGGGTTTCCCGCGTAGTGCGGCCAGAAAGGCGCGCAATACCTTGCGTGCCGGATTCTGTACCCAGGTGCAATACACGGGGGCATCCTCGTTGCCCCAGTGGGGCCTTATACCAAGAAACAGTCGTTCCAGCGTGTTTATGGTGATCAGTACTACTTCCCGGACCTGCGGATCCGCTATGCCGTCGAGTTCAATGCGCATCGGGGTGGGGTCGGAAAAATACGGTTCTTTACGGGCCATGCCCCAGATGGTACGCAGGGTCACCAGTCCAGGGCCGAGTTCGTTTTTTATTCCTTTGCTGTGAACGCTGCTGTGGCAGTATTCTATGCCACGAATGACGGTGCCCGCACCAAAAGCCATGCCGTAACTCGTTTTTCCGTCGAGTGAACCTTCGACGCGGAGTATGGGCCGGCTGAGGCGCTGAATGCTGCCTTTTCCGGAACTGGCCCAGCCTGCCATACGGTGCAGGTTTTTTTGCAGGCTGCCACGCAAGCCGACGTCACCCACATTCATGTTGGTCGTTCCGCCCGGCAGCAGGATAATTGACGGCAAGCGGGTAAACGGGTTGTTGTTGAACAGTTTGCTAAAGACCTGTGAGGTTGTGCCGTCGCCGCCGTTGATCGCCAGCACATCCACGCCCTGTTCTTCGAAACCCTGCAGTACGCGCGGGATATCGTCCCTGTCCTGCGTGACCTGATGGTGGATGTTCGGATGATTTGCGACAATGGCCTGTACCGTGGCGAGGTGCGCGCGGTTGCGCCGGCTGTGCGGGTTCGTGATCAGGCCGATACAGGGGAACTTATTGGCGGTGTGACTGGAATTCAAGGGACTGGCGCAGGCTCTGTCTGGGATCTTCGAATGGTATCCTAAGTGAATGTGGATCAATCAACAAATTCGTTAAAGGGAACTATGGATGACATAAAGACTCCTGATTCTGCTGGCCTGTGTTTTGCGCACTTGTCAGATCCGCACCTGACTACGCTGCAGGGGACGAGCTGGAAGCAGCTGATGAATAAGCGGGTGCTGGGCTATCTGTCCTGGTGGTATAAACGGCGCTATGAACACCGTAGCGAAGTGCTTGATGCCCTGCTGTGCGATCTGGCGCAAACGCATCCCGGGCATATTGTCATAACAGGGGATTTAACCCACCTTGGTCTCCCGGCCGAGTTTCGACAGGCGCGTCAATGGCTGGACCGCCTGGGCAGTGCAGACCGGGTGACGGTTGTTCCGGGTAATCACGATGCCTATATCAATACCCCCTGGTCCAGTACCTTTGCGCAGTGGGAACCCTACATGGCTTCGGACCGCATAGAGGGAAAAGAACAGCACTCCGTATTCCCGAGTTTGCGTATCCGCAACGGTGTTGCACTTATTGGTCTGTCCAGCGCCACTGCGTCAGTACCGTTCTTTGCGACCGGTTCGCTGGGTTCGGAACAACGCGGGAGGCTGTCCCGCCTGTTGCGGCAAACCGGTGAACAGGGCCTGTTTCGTGTTGTGCTGTTGCATCATCCCCCTCGGGTGGAGGATGAAAAATGGCGCAAGCGGCTGACCGACGGCAACGACCTGTGCGATATCCTGGGGCGTGATGGCGCCGAACTGGTGCTGCACGGCCACAGTCATCGCACCATTGAATCCGGGATACCCTGGGGCGAGCGGACGATTCCCGTGTTTGGTATTCCTTCGGCGTCGGCGATTGGTCACAAGGCCGGGCGGTGTGCGCAGTACTATCTGTACAGAGTCCAGCGCGAGGCTGGCCACTGGTCAGTGCGGATCAGTGTGCGTGCTTATCAACTGGACAGTGACGACTTTGCGCTGCAGCACGAGCATCAGCTGTCGGTACCGGTTATTTCTTCCACCAGTTCCTGATCAGCAATGGAATCCACGTCTATGGCGGCTTCCGGGAAGGGTAAATGTACCGGTCGGATATTGACATCGAGTCGATCGGACAGTCTTGTCAACGCCTGGTCCAGTGTTAACCAGCCCAGTAGATAGCGCAGCACCGACCACCAGCCAATCTGGCTGATAATCCGCAGCGGGTTCTTGCGCTGCTGTTCGACCTTGCGCCATGCCGCGGCGACCCGGCGCGATTCCGGGGTCAGAAAGGCAAAAAGATTGCAGCCGCAGAAATCACCGTCCCTGAAACGTGTGACGGTTTTCTTCGCTTTGGGGAACTTTTCCTGTACTGAGGGGAAAGTGACTACGCCTACGGCGAGATCAGCGCCGCTTTGCAGGGCGCCGTCCAGAAAGTGATCGACAATCCCGGCGGTCAACAGCGGGTGGTCCGCTGTGGTGACCAGTACCGGGCTTTTGTCGGCAAGACTCTGCATAAGCTGCCAGGCGCTGTTACTCGGACTGTCGGCCGCGGCTCTCCAGCCGATCTGTTCTTTATCAAGCGCATTTTCCAGGAATTCGCTGTTGGCCAGATGTTCGCGCGCCGGGCCGGAAAGCAGGATAGTCTCCACCCGTTTACTGGACAGCAGCGCGGTAACGACACGCTGCAGCATCGGTGTGCCATCGATTTTCAGCAAGGCCTTGCAGCAGGCGCCAGAGGTCTCCAGCAGAGGATCATGGGCATTGCGGTCGGCGGCCAGAATGATGGCGGTAAAGCGTTCGGCAGTCATGGGCGGCGTGGTTTACAGCGTTTTTTCATAGAGGCGGAACGTCTGGCAAGCGTGTCCGCCCAGGGATTCGATAATGTTGCGCATGCCGCTATTGTGTTCCAGGATCCAGGACATTTCCATTTCCCGGATGC
>CAZWJB010000166.1:0-3661 GCA_964634485.1 uncultured Thiohalobacter sp.
CGCCGGCCGATATGGAAATGGCAATCTGTATGGATACCCTGTTTGATCAGGCCATAGTCATTGGTGATAGCAGGCCATACCTGAGCGCATTGCTGGTCATCAATCCCGAGCAGTGGGAGGCCCTTGCCAAACAGCTGAATGTAGACCCTTCGGGTACGGAGGCCTGCAAAAGTACCCGTATCAATGAAATTGTTCTGGAACGCGTAGCAAAACAGATCTCCGCATTTCCCGGCCATGCAAAGATTCACAGAGTCTGCTGCCAGTTCGAGCCATGGACTATTGAAACCGGGCTAATGACGCCCACGCTTAAAATAAAACGCAGTAAAATCCTGGAGCACTACGAAGCGGATATCGAAAAGATGTACCAGGATCACTAAGCCGGACTGGCAATCTGTCAGGCGGTTCGTTCCGCCTGCGTCGCACCGACAGTCACTGTGTTGTCATACTCCACCGGCGTCCTTGCACCCATGCTGCGCCGCTCACGTTTCTGATAAAACATCAGATCCTGAATGATCGCTTCGGCGATAAAATCGTGCTCGGCAAATTCCAGTGCAATTTTTTCCTGTTCCGAACGTACTATGCGCGCATAGATTTTTCGATACAGGGTTTCACTCCCCGTCCAGACCTTGAAATTAAGGATCACTGATCGCTGACGAGTCGGTATCTCACCATCCCACAGAATGATGGATACTCCGGTACGACTGATGTTCTCTGCGTAACCGCCACAACGGCGGGCGCCCGGATGGGCTATTTCGATGTCAACCTGTATCTGGTTGCGTTTTGCATTTCTTCTTTCCACAATTTTACCTTTGGCCAGTTCGTTTAGCGGAACTTCGTTACCAGGCGAAGCAATTTGAGGAACGCACAACTGTTCCTGTCCCTGCATCGTCCTGACGCGCTCAAGGTATGCCTTGCGTTGTTTCGTATAGACGGAGCGTCCCGCTCCAGCAGAAAAGAATAAAACCGGGTTTCTGTGTCCAGGTTCACAGGGTAGCGGCCGCAGAGTGGACAACTTTATGCAATAAATACCGGGACAGAAAACCCCTGGTCAGTTAATGTCAAATCTGTAAATATATTATATATTTTTGTATTTATTAAATATTTTAATTTTCGCTAGCCGATACAAACGGCTGACGGCGGGCACCGGCAAACAGCCGGTAGAAATTGTCCGTTGTGGTGCCCGCAATCTGTTCCAGCGTCTCACCACGTAACTCCGCCAGGTACTCCGCGACATATCGTACAAAAGCAGGCTGGTTGGTTTTGCCACGTTTGGGGACCGGGGCAAGGTAGGGAGAATCGGTTTCCACCAGCATCAGATCTGCCGGCATTTTTCGCGCAACCTGCTTAAGCTCCAGCGCATTTTTGAAAGTGACGATACCGGAGAAAGAAATACAGAAATTCATATCCATGGCGGCACGGGCCATTTCCCAGTCTTCGGTAAAGCAATGCAGTACACCGCCCACTTCGCTGGCACATTCCTGCTGGAGAATTTTCAGGGTATCCTGTCTGGCGGCGCGGGTGTGAACGATAAGCGGCTTGCGGGCCTCCCTGGCAGCCCGGATATGGCGGCGAAATCGCTCCCGTTGCCACTCAAGGTCGCCTTCGATACGAAAGTAATCCAGCCCGGTTTCACCGATAGCCACGATTTTATCCGCCCGCGCAAGCTCGACAAGCTGTGCTTCGTCGGCTTCCTGCACGTCGATCCCGTCCGGGTGAACACCAACAGATGCCGAAATCTGTGCAAAAGGTGCAATCAGATTCATCATCGGCTGAAATCGTTCCAGGCTGACAGACACACACAGCATGTGTTCTATATCCTGCTGTGCAGCCTGTTCGAGCACATCTTCGATGGACTGCTGCTGCGGACACAGCATATCAAGGTGGCAATGGGAATCGACCAGCATGACCTTTGCTACATAGTGTGGGTGGGTCGTTCCGCGGCCAGCGCACCGGCCAGGTAGGTCTCTATTTTCTTCTGCGCGGAACCGTTATCCTGATCGCTGAACTGCACGCCGATTCCCGCCGCACGCGCACCCTGTGCACCCTTGGGAGTAATCCAGATAATTTTACCGGCGACCGGGATTTTTTCCGGCTCATCCATCAGGGTCAGCAGCATGAACACCTCATCGCCGAGCTGGTAATTTTTATTGGTGGGGATAAACAGGCCGCCGTTCTTCACAAATGGCATATAGGCAGCGTACAGCGCACTCTTGTCTTTTATAGTGAGTGACAGAATACCCTGCCGTGCTCCACCAACTGCTTTATTTGCCATATGTATCGACTACCTGTTACCTGCTGCGGCCCGATTGGGCGCCTGCTTCGCCAGTTTTGCCCAGGATATCAGCAAATCTTCCAGAACCATCTGCCTGTTCAACCCCGAGCCTGTGGCATTCAGGGCATTCGTAACCCGATCTGAAAGGTCAAATAACTGCCGACAGTCTACCGTTTCTGTAATCTCCTGCAACTTCTGCACCGCATCAACTTCAGGGGGTTGCTGCCCCGCCAGCTGCCAGCGAACCAGTTCCTGCAACCATACGCGCCACCACTCCAGCGTTTGTCGCTCGGATTGCCCGACCCAGTCCTTCGCGGTTTGAACCGGATCGAGCTGACCGGCGAATATCGCCTGCAACTGTTCCAGACGCTGATCGCGTACCGCGCCGTCATCCGTATCGGCCATCTCGCGTGCCTGCAGCGGAGCCCCATTTGCCAGCTTGAGATATCGTACACTGCTGTCCGCATCGACACCCTCGGCTATCAACCAGCGCTGCGCACTATCAGCATCCGGTAACGCAACCTCCAGTTGCTGACAACGGCTGCGGATGGTCGCCGGCAAGCGGCCCGGTGCGGCCGTTAATAGCAGCAACAGCGTATTAGCGGCAGGCTCTTCCAGGGTTTTCAACAGACTGTTGGCTGCATTCACATTCATGGCATCTGCAGGCTGGATTATGACGACCTTGTAGCGCCCGCTGTGACTGGTCATTCCCAATCTTGCGTTCAGTGCACGGATCTGGTCGATTTTGATGGCCTTGCCCGCCTCTTCGGGTGCAATCCACAGCAGGTCGGGGTGAGTGCCGGCCTGTAACCAGCCACAGGACTGACAGTGGCCGCAGGGCTGCCCCCCGGCACCGACCTGTTCACAGAGCAGGGCTGCTGCCAGCTGTTCGGCCAGCACGCGCTTGCCGACACCATCCTGGCCTTTTATCAATAGCGCATGTGGCAGGCGTCCCTGCACCCGTGCACGGTCAAGTTGCTGCCAGGGTTTATTCAGCCATGCAAGCATTCAGGCTTCCCGGGAAGTAAGTATGGTGTTGATAATATCATCCAGTTGCTGTTGTACCGCCGCGAGTTCCCGACCTGCATCCACAATCAGGAAGCGTTCGGGATTTTGCGCGGCGCGCTCAAGGTAGGCATGGCGTACCTGTTCAAAAAAATCCTGCTGTTCCTGTTCGAACCGGTCCAGTGCCCCACGCTTGCCTGCGCGCTCCAGCCCCTGCGCGACAGGCAGGTCGAACAGCAGCGTAGTATCCGGCTGAAAACCCTGCTGCACCCAGTTCTCCAGCAAAGCGATACGCTGCACGTCTATACCGCGTCCGCCTCCCTGGTAGGCATAAGTGGCGTCAGTAAAGCGGTCACAGATCACCCACTCGCCACGTGCCAGCGC
>CAZWJB010000167.1:0-3652 GCA_964634485.1 uncultured Thiohalobacter sp.
CTTTTCCGGTTGCCCCTGGGGCGGGAGACCAGGTTCACCAGGCGACGCGTTTTGATGGCCTGGGTGCGTATTTTTTTGCACAGAATTTCCAGTGTCCCGGGGTCGGCATCACCACGCTTGATGCGGTTCACGACCATGGTGGCGAAAACAGCGATATCGATGAGGTTGTCGGATATGGTATTCAGGGTCTCCTGGTCCGGGTTGGCTTCCAGGCTGCTTTCGGGTACCGGTTTTTTGCCGACGGTTTTTTCTGTTGCGGGCGCGTTGCCCATTGCAGGTTCTGGTTTGGCGACGGGTACGTCCTCCGTGTCTTCGTCAGGCGAATACGGCGGGGGTGTTTTTGTTTTACCGGTCGGGGTGGCAGGATGTTGTCGTGGATCAGCCGCTACAGCGTGATCTTTCTGCAACGGGATTTGCAGGTCCGCTACGTTGTTGTGGAAGGTTGCCTGTTCCGGGTTGAATGTCAGGTTGTAGACGGTGGACTGGTTCGCCGTGCGGCCCTTCAGGTATGCCGCCAGTCGCGGGTACAGGCTGTTGACCAGCAGAAAACCCGCGAATCCGAAGGGGGCGAGATACACAATGTGCGTGATGCCGCTGTTTACCAGATGGTCGGAGACAGCGGCCAGCAACAGGATACTCAGCCCACCACCCAGCGCCAGCGCTGCCTGCTGCTGGCCGGAGATGTACAGTCTGTAACTGGCGTACAGCGCGTACAGCAGCGACACCAGCATGGTGATCTCCAGTGCGATCCACCATAGGCTGACGGCGGGCTGCAGGGTTTGCGCCAGTGGTGCAGTATCGGCATACAGCAGGCTGTTCACCGATACACTGTTCCTGATCAGGAAGATGGCCCAGACTGCAGTCAGCACATCAAGCAGGATGAGCGGTCTGAAAGCGGTGCGGAATGCGACAAACCAGATCAATGATACCCACAGCAGGATTCCCAGGGTGATGGCAAGTTTGCCGGCCGGCAGCAGCGTGGCGACGCTGTGTGCCTGATAGGTAAGGGCGCTGGTAAGCGCAAAGCCGGACAGCAGCAGGTACATCACGCCCAGCGATACGGGGTAGCGCCGGGCAGACCCGTCAGCGTCCGCCAGCAGGTGGTGTGCGCCTGCGTACAGGGTGATCCCGGTCAGTATATAGAGCGCTGCTTCGATCATCAGCGTGTCGTGGTCCGTCAAATGTTATCCGTAACAGTAGTATATTAGCGGTGCAGGCGCTATTTTATGAAGGGAATTCGGCGCTTATTGCCACCACAGCGACAGCGCGGGCAGGTAGGTGACGATCCCCAGCCAGACCAGCATCAGGGCCAGGAACGGCAGCGCGGCGCGGAACAGGCTGAGCACCGGCTTTTCGAAGCGCTGGCTGGCGATGAACAGGTTGATTCCCACCGGCGGGGTGGAGTAGCCGATTTCCAGGTTGGCGAGGAAGATAATGCCCAGGTGTACCGGGTCCACGCCAAAGCGCTGCGCCAGTGGCAGTATCAGCGGCACAATGACCACGGTGGCGGAAAAAATATCCATCATGGCGCCTACGGCCAGCAGGAATATATTCAATAATATCAGGAATTTGAGCTGACTATCTATACTGTTTTCCATCCATGCCAGCAGCTTCATGGGTAACTGTGCGTCGATCAGCAGGTTGGTCAGCCCCATGGCGATGGCGAGAATGATCAGGATGCTGCCCACCAGCACGGCGGTGTCTGCCAGCAGGGGTATCAATTGGTGTCTGGGCGATATGGCTTTGTGAATGACGCTTTCCAGCAGCAGGACATACAGTGCGGTGCAGGCGGCGGCTTCACTGACGGTAACGTAGCCACCGAATATCCCGATTACGATCAGAATGGGTAGAAGAATATCGCCGGCGGCGCCGCGCATAGATCTTAGGGCGACATGCCAGGTGAACGGGTGCCGGTGAACACCAAAGCGGGCACCGGTACTGGCGGCGTAGATACCAAGCATCACCATCAGGACCAGGCCCGGCACGATACCAGCCAGAAACAGGTCATCAATATTGACACCCGCCACAATACCGTACAGCAGGATGGCCAGGCTGGGTGGAAACAACAGGCCCAGCGAGCCGGAGGTGGTTAACAATCCCAGCGTGAAGCGTTCAGGGTACTGGACCTTCATCAGTACCGGGAACAGCAAGCCGCCCAGCGCGAGGATGGTGACGCCGGAGGCGCCGGAAAACGAGGTGAAGAAGGCACAGGCGGCGATCGCCACAATACCCAACCCGCCGGGCAGCCAGCCGAGTAATGCGTTGAACAAACGGATCAGGCGTTGTGGTGCACCACCGGCCGCAAGCAGCACGCCGGCGAGGGTAAACAGGGGGATGGCGGTCAGGTTCGGCGAGGTGGCGAGCCGGTTGAGTTCGATGATGAGCACAGCCGATTCCAGGTTGCTCTGCTGTGCAAATAGCAGGCTGCCGGCACCCAGTACTGTAAACAGCGGCAAGCCGAACAGCGCCAGTGCGAACAGGATGACTACCGCGTACAGCATGCTGTGTCATCCTGTCCGAGTATCGAGGCCAGTACAAACTGGAGGGTGAGTAACGCAAAGCCGACCGGTATTATCAGGCCAACCAGGACCAGCCAATGTTCGTGGCCTGGTGCGAACTGCAAGCTGTCGAGCCAGAAGCGGATCGCGGCGTCGGTGAAGAAGGCGCACACGGTGGCGGCAAGGGCGCGCATGGGGCGGTAGAGTTTTACGAGAGTGGCGGGTTTCAGCAGGGTGCAACAGACGTCGATCTTGATATGGCGATCGCGGTCTACCGCAACGGCGGCGCCAAAAAACGTGACGTACAGTACCAGGTAGCGGGTCAGGGTATCGGCGTCGGCAATGCCCGCGTCGAACAGATTGCGGGCCAGGATCTGTAGCAGTGCCAGAACCAGCAGCAGCAGCAGGCTTGCTGCGGCCAGCCAGGTTTCCAGTTGTATCAGTCCGTCACGAAGTTTTCTCAGGAAAGGCATGATGACTTTGATGCGAAAACAGACATTGTTCCGCTGCCGGGGAGATTACTTCGTTTGCGCAGCTGCACTGGCCTGATCGGAACGCAGCTGTTCCAGTAACGCGCGGGTTTTCCGGAAAATGGCATCCGGGATATAGTCACTGCTGATCAGGTCAGCGGCCGCGCTGTCACGCAGTTTCAGGAGGTCAGCCTCGCGCATGCCTTCACCGGGTTCCAGGAACTCCAGCCCGCGCAGCTTGAGTTCGTCTATGCTTTTTATATTATCGAGGCGTGTTGCAGTCACCAGTTTTTCACCGGCTTCGGTGCCGGTTTCACGCAGAACAGCCTGCAAATCACCCGGCAGGCTCTCAAAGAAACGGCGCGTAACGATAAGGCCACCCATGCCGTTGGTCAGCGGAACGCTGCTGACGTACTTGGTTTTGGTAAACCATTGCAGGGCGATTGCGCCCAGCGGCGGTGCATACACGGTATCGACCAGCCCGGTGGACAGGCTGGTGTACACGTCAATGATAGACAGGGGGATCGGAGAAATGCCGCTGGCTTTGAAAAACGCCTGACCGAGGGGGTCGCCCTGCCATAACCAGACGCGTTGCGATCGCAGGTCTTCCATCGTTCGGATCGGGTGTTTGGAAAACATATGAATGAAGCCAACTTCCATCCAGCCCAGCAGCTCATAGCCGTT
>CAZWJB010000168.1:0-3619 GCA_964634485.1 uncultured Thiohalobacter sp.
CTAAACAGGGGTCTTCGACGGGTGTCCCGGCTGTTCCCTCACCAGCTGTGGGACCAGGTAACCGGGTAAAGATCTGCGTATTTTCTCCATCAGGGCCCTGGCTTTCCGGTCATCCACCTGGAAATGTGCAGCGCCCAGTACCGGGTCGAGCTGGTGCAGGTAGTAAGGAAGTACATCGGCGGCAAACAGCTTTTCACTCAAATCAGCAAGTGTTTCAGCCCGATCGTTAATACCGCGTAGCAGCACTGACTGATTAAGCAGAGTGATGCCTGCAGCGTGCAGTTGCTGCATGGCTGTGGCGACACTGCTATCGATCTCGTTAGCGTGGTTGCTGTGAATAACCAGCACAACCTGCAGGCGCGTGTTCTTCATCCATGCCAGCAGCTCCTGGTCAATGCGCTCCGGCAGAACCACGGGCACCCGGCTGTGAATGCGCAGGCGTTGCAACTGTGGGACCGTTTCGAGTTCAGCCACCAGCCCGGCCAGGCGCCGGTCCGACAGGGTCAGGGGGTCACCACCGCTGAGAATGACTTCGTTAACGTCCATCTGCCGGCGCAGGTAGTTCAGCGTCTGCCGAATTTCGCGCATGGGGTTGGCGTCACTGTAAGGATAGTGGCGGCGGAAGCAATAGCGGCAATGCACGGCGCAGGCGCCGGTCATGGTCAGCAGTACGCGCTTCTGGTACTTGTGCAGCAGACCCGGCGCAGGCATCGCCTCCAGTTCGGCAAGTGGGTCGCTGCTATATCCCGGCGCGACAACAAGTTCCTGTCCCAGCGGCAGGACCTGCCGCAGCAGCGGATCGTCGGGATCCCCCGGGCGCATGCGCGCTACGAAGCCACGTGGTACCCGCAGCCTGAAACCGCAACAGGCCTGCAAGGCCGCTGGTAACAGGCTGACCGGTAAATGCAGCTCTTGCAGTAGCTCCTCCGGGTCGGTAATCGCCTGACCCAGCAGGGTCTGCCAACCCTGTGACTGTCGTAGTTGAATGCTTCGGGTTATCATATGCGTCCTGGTTTTTCCGGATTGCAACACAAAGGATGCTCAATGGCGACCTATAGCACAAACGAATTCAAGAGCGGGTTGAAAATCATGCTGGATGGCGACCCCTGCTCAATTATTGAAAACGAGTTCGTCAAACCCGGCAAGGGACAGGCCTTCAATCGCGTCAAGATTCGCAACCTTAAAAACGGGCGCGTGATCGAGCGGACCTTTAAGTCGGGTGAGTCCGTTGAGGCTGCCGACGTGATGGAAACCGAGTTGCAATATCTCTACACAGACGGTGAGTTCTGGTATTTCATGGATCCGAAGAGCTATGAACAGGTGCCCGCGGATACCACGGCGGTCGCCGACGCTATCAAGTGGCTGAAAGAACAGGAAACCTGTGTAGTGACCTTGTGGAACGGTACGCCGATCAGCGTAACCACGCCCAACTTTGTGATGTTGAAAGTCACCGAAACCGACCCGGGTGTGCGCGGTGACACCTCCGGTGGCGGTGGTAAACCGGCCACGCTGGAAACCGGCGCAGTGGTGCGCGTACCCCTGTTTATTGATATCGATGAGGTCATCAAGGTCGATACCCGAACCGGCGAATACGTCGGCCGTGCCAAAGACTGAGGCTGTCGGCAACGACCTCTGGCGGCCCGGCGCCAGTCTGGAAATCCTGACACTGCGCGCCACTCTGCTGGCGCGTATCCGTTCTTTTTTCATGCAGCAGGGCGTGCTGGAGATCGACACGCCCCTGCTGTCCCGTTTCGGAAGTACCGATCCGGCCATTGAATCATTCCACAGCAGTTACAGGGGACCTGGCAGTGCCGATGGTCTGCCGCTGTACCTGCATACCTCACCGGAATTCTTCATGAAGCGCCTGCTTGCCGCCGGCAGCGGGCCGATCTACCAGCTATGCCACGTTTTTCGCAACGCGGAGCTGGGTAACAGGCACAATCCGGAGTTCATGATGCTGGAATGGTACCGGCCGGGAATGGACCAGCTGGCTTTGATGGATGAGACGGATGCGTTACTCTCGTTTGTTTTGCAGGATTTCATGGATTACCAGCCGGCAAGGCGTGTAACGTACCGGCAGTGGTTTCGCGACGGAACCGGGCTTGATCCCTGGACGGACAAGGTTGCTGCGTTCCGCCGGTTTGCTGAACAGCAGCTTGATTCGGTACCTGAGACCATGGATGACCAGGAGCTGGATCCCTGGCTTGATCTGCTGGTAACGCACCGGCTGGAACCGGGGCTCGGTGATCAGCCTGTGTTTGTGTACGATTACCCGGTGAGCCAGGCCTCGCTGGCGAGGGTTCGGTACGGAGAAGTTCCTGTCGCAGCTCGATTCGAGCTTTATATCAAGGGGATTGAACTGGCCAACGGGTTTCACGAACTGGCGGATGCAGGGCAACAGCAGCAACGCTTTGAACATGAGAACAGGGTTCGTGAGCGGACAGGAAAACCGGCAGTCCCGATTGACCGGCACCTGTTGGCAGCCTTGCAGTCCGGTCTGCCGGACTGTGCCGGCGTGTCTATCGGTTTTGATCGCCTGGTGATGGTGGTCGCCGGTCTGCCGGATATTGCTTCAGCCATGTCCTTTCCGCTCAGTAAAGTGTGACCCTGCAAAGCACAATGAAACAACCCGGAATCGTACTGATAAACACCAGTCACCCCGGCAATATCGGGGCTACCGCCCGTGCCATGAAAAACATGGGTCTGGTTACGCTATGCCTGGTTGAGCCGAAACACTATCCAAGTGCGGAAGCGACCGCGCGCGCGTCCGGTGCCGATGACCTGCTGGCCAGTGCAAAATGCTTTGCCACACTGGACGAAGCTGTTGCTGACTGTGCGCTGGTGATCGGCGCGAGTGCTCGCAGCCGCACCTTGCCGGTACCCATGCTGGACCCGCGCGGCTGTGCAGAGCTGGTCCACCGGCAGCCTGATGTCGAACGCGTGGCTATCCTGTTCGGTCGCGAACGCAGCGGACTGACCAACGATGAACTGGATCATTGCCATCAACTGGTACAGATTCCCACTAATCCTGACTATCCATCGCTGAATATCGCAGCAGCCGTACAGGTCATTGCCTACGAACTCAGAATTGCAGCCGGAGCTGTCGAAAAACCGGATGAGCCAGAGGTTGATTACGCCAGCATGACTCAGATGGAGCAGTTTTATACCCACCTGGAACAGACACTTGTCGAACTGGAATTTCTGGATCCGGACAATCCCAGACAGTTAATACGGCGTTTGCGTCGCCTGTTCAATCGCGCCCGACCGGATCAGAATGAGATAAATATCCTGCGTGGTATTCTCACGGCGGCGAACAGGAAGACACGCTGAGTTTGCGCCAGTCCGTGCCCGGCCTATAATAAACCGCATTTGCAGCGAAAAATGCAGGAGCGGGTTTGCCCGCGAACCAGCGTTTAGAGTATCTCGAACCGTCCTCCAGGGCGCCCACGCCTTGTTCGCGGGCATACCCATGTTGCAGGGCACAAGAGCCCGCTCCTACGGGCTGATGCCCTGTCCGCTCGCCTACATCGCCTGTTGTTGGTGCGATCGGGTTATTTAATTCAGTATCTATTCAGGTGATCTATGTGGGATCGATTGCGGGAAGACATAAGCTGTGTAT
>CAZWJB010000169.1:0-3614 GCA_964634485.1 uncultured Thiohalobacter sp.
CTTCACCTTCGACCAGGCACTGGAAGCGCTGGACAAGGACCGTAAGTTCCTGACCGCGGGCGGTGTGTTCAGCAACGATATGATCGACGGCTTCCTTGACCTCAAGATGGAAGAAGTCACACTGTTGCGCATGAGCACGCATCCGGTTGAATTCGATATGTATTACAGCCTGTAATGCAAACCGACGAACGGTAGTAAAACGCCCCCGTAAGGGGGCGTTTTCTGTTGCGTTGAAACCGGTCAGTCAGTAAGGTGGTCAAAAGCCGATATGAAGGAGATGGTCCAATGAATAGGGGTAAATATGCAGTTCTCGCTGCAACCTTACTGATCTGGACAACAGGTCTGTCTGCCGCTGTTTACAAGTCCGTTGACGCAGAGGGCAACGTTTTCTATACCGACGAACCCGTCGGCAACGGCAAACCGATTGACCTGCCACCCCTGTCAACCATCCCTCCTCCGAAGTACACACTCAGCCAACCGTCAGCAAAGTCCGGGGATTCAGGCACCGGGTACACAATAAGCATCATTGCGCCAGCTCAGGACGAGTTCCTGCGAGATAATACCGGTGCCGTACCAGTCAGCGCCGGTCTCGAACCCGCACTCAACGTTGCGGCAGGTCACCGTTTACAGTATTACCTTGACGGGCAGAAACGTGATGAACCAACAGAGTCAAGTCAGATCGTTTTCGCCAATGTGGATCGTGGTAGCCACAATGTCGCCGTAGCGGTCGTGGATAGCGAAGGCGAGGAAGTAACCCGCAGCAGTCCGGTGCAGTTCCAGTTGCAGCGCCAGTCGATCAAGTTCCCTCGCGGCCCGGGAGCGCCCGCGCCTCGGGCAAATTAGGCGATTCGTTTCCCGGCGATCATCCCTGGCCTGGCTCCCGGCCATTTCGTTTTTCTGATGCGCGCACTATAATAGTGCGTGCGTTGCCTTGCAGGGTGCAAAAATATCCAGCCACTTTTCTGCAGACGACCGAATGGTTTGGAATTTAAAAGCCGAATAACGCATACCCGGTTGATATTTTACATTATTCCTGATGTTCAACCGAGCGTTGTCTGTATCAGGCGGTAACGTAAATATCTGGTTTGATTTTTGCACGCAGGGGTACATGTCATTGTCCGATAGGCGCAAACCGGAACCCACTACCCATGGGCGGGGCACAAGTACCCATGGGCGGGGCACAGGCGAACAGCTGCTGGAGACGTTGAATACTGCCGTGCTGGTACTGGACCACCGGCTGCTGCTTGTTTACCTGAACCCGGCTGCAGAGAACCTGTTTGAAATCAGCCGGCGACAAATTACAGGGCAGTATTGGCTGGACATGATCCGCGCCGGTAAGCCGCTGGTAAACCGGCTTAAAGAGACACTGAAAACACGGCACCCGTTTACCGAGCGCGAACTGGAGCTGCATACCGCAACCGGTCAGCGTATGACTGTGGATTGTATTGTTACGCCATCAGGCAAAGAGGATCTGTTGTTGGAGATTATGCAAGTCGATCGGCATCTCCGCATCGCTCACGAAGAACATCTCCTGGTCCAGCAACAAGCCGCTCGCGAGTTGTTGCGCGGCATGGCCCACGAAATCAAGAACCCTCTGGGTGGCCTGCGCGGTGCGGCGCAATTGCTGGAAAGCGAACTGCATAACGATGGATTGAAAGAATATACCCGGGTGATCATCGGCGAGGCAGACCGTTTGACCAATCTGGTCGACCGTATGCTGGGACCAAATCACGTACTTGAAAACCGGATCATAAACATTCACCAGGTACTCGAACATGTGCGCAGCCTGGTGGGTGCCGAGAGCTATCCCGGGCTAGAGCTGTTGCGTGAATATGATCCCAGCATTCCGGAATTCCGCGCAGATTCCGAACTGCTGATTCAGGCGATACTGAACCTGGTGCGCAATGCCGCCCAGGCAGGCGCAAAAAAAATCATTCTGGTCAGTCGTACGCAGCGCCAATTTACGATTGGGCATACCCGCCACAAGCTGGTGATACGCGTCGATATCGTCGATGATGGCCCGGGCATCCCTGTAGAGATGCAGGAAAAATTATTCTACCCGATGGTAACGGGGCGTGCTGACGGCACGGGCCTTGGGTTGTCCATCGCACAGTCCATGATTAACCAGCACCGCGGCATTATCGAGTTTACCAGTGAGCCCGGTCGGACTGTGTTCACTGTTTTTTTACCGCTGGAGATCGCGAATGACTGAACAGGAACGCATCTGGGTGGTAGATGATGATCAGTCCATACGCTGGGTATTGGAGAAAGCGCTGGAAAAGGCGGGTATGTATGTCAAGAGTTTCTCCTCAGCCAGTGGCATCCTGGAAACACTTGAGCGGGGACAGCCCGACGCCCTGATCACCGATGTACGCATGCCGGGCATGGACGGTTTTGATCTGCTCACCAAAATACAGCAGCGCTATCCTGAGCTGCCAGTCATTATTATCACTGCGCACTCCGATCTGGACAGCGCAGTGACTGCTTACGAAGGCGGCGCTTTTGAATATTTGCCCAAACCGTTTGACGTTGAGGAAGCGGTAGCGCTTACGCGCCGTGCTGTAGAGCATGGTCGCAGTACAAAAGGGGAAGCTAAGCCCGCTTCCAGCAGCGAAGTTCCGGAGATCATTGGCGAAGCGCCCGCCATGCAGGAAGTGTTCAGGGCGATCGGTCGCCTGTCGCGTTCCAATATAACGGTCTTGATAAACGGTGAATCCGGAACCGGGAAAGAACTGGTGGCACGTGCACTGCACAGACACAGCCCGCGGGCGGATAAACCCTTCGTGGCGCTGAATATGGCAGCCATTCCACGCGATCTGCTCGAGTCCGAGCTATTCGGTCACGAGCGAGGCGCATTTACCGGGGCACAAACGCAGCGTGTCGGCCGCTTTGAACAGTCTGACGGCGGCACCCTGTTCCTCGATGAAATCGGTGACATGCCGGCGGAAATGCAGACCCGACTGTTACGGGTGCTTTCGGATGAGGAGTTTTATCGTGTTGGCGGCCGCGTACCGGTCAACGTCGACGTGCGCATCATTGCAGCAACCCACCAGGATCTTGAACAGCGCGTAAAGGACGGCAGTTTTCGCGAAGACCTGTTTCACCGCCTGAACGTAATTCGCATTCATCTGCCATCGCTGCGCGAGCGGCGCGAAGATATTGAGCTGTTGATGCAGCACTTTTTGCAACAGGCTGCACAGGAACTGAATGTCGACAGCAAGCATCTGCTACCGGAGTCAGCGGCCTATCTGAAGCAGCGGGACTGGCCGGGCAATGTCCGGCAGTTGGAAAATCTCTGTCGCTGGCTTACAGTGATGGCTTCCGGGCAGGATATCCGCATCGATGATCTGCCCACCGAATTGAGGCAAGCGCAAAGCAGCGGCCCGGCAGGACAGGACTGGGAGGCGGTACTGAAAAACTGGGCGGATCAAAAGCTCGCCGATGGAGAGGAAGGATTGTTAGATGAAGCCTTGCCCGCTTTCGAACGAATCATGATCGAAGTGGCATTGGCACGAACCGGGGGGCGCCGCCAGGATGCGGCGCGACTGCTGGGTTGGGGGAGGAATACCCTGACGAGAAAAATAAAAGATCTGGAAATACAAAAATAAGGCTGG
>CAZWJB010000170.1:0-3613 GCA_964634485.1 uncultured Thiohalobacter sp.
CTTTTGTTGCAACGACAAGACGTTCCCGACGTCGTGTCCGGTCCCTGAAATCGCCATTGAGTCGCGTGCTACTGGACTCGTTCGATCCGGAAACCATGACGGAGTCGCTGCAACACAGCGACCTTGAGCACATTTTAGTCCACGGTGGCCGTCCGACCTTGAATGTAGAAACCTGTCAGCGGAGGCCATAAAGCGGGCAAAATAAATGCCACGCAGCCGATTAATACTACTGGATAGAGACCACGACATCAAACTCAAGGGCGGCCAGGTTGGGCGGTAATCCCCTAAAGACCTATAATCCCAAGCTGGGTACTGTGCATGCAGGGATCAGCCACAAACCCTGCTCCAATACTGTTTTTTAGAGGTCGTAACGCTGATTAAGCGTTATTTTCCCCTACTGTATTTTTTGGCGTAACGACAACATGGCAAAGCACAACACTCCTTATGTACGAATCCAGACCCCTGATGATCCTGGCTATCTGGTTCGCACCCATCGCAAAAACAAACAACTGACACTCGAAACGTTCTCGGAACTCAGTCATCTGGACATGCAACTTCTGTCCGACTTCAAGCAGGGCAAGAACACCGGTGAGATTGGAAAGATTCTTAAAGCGTTGCAGACACTGGAGATGGAGGTCGTTGTCCAGCCGAGCGGTATCGGACCGGGGCACACGGATCAAAATTTGCTTTCCGAAAAAGCTGCACCAGGGGCATCGGATTGTCTACAGGCGAAATCGAGTAGCACGCTCTTGAAGAGCAAGTCTAAACGCTGATAAAACGCAATCGTTGCGCATGGGCATATTCGAGCGCAGCAAGTGAGGCGATTCTTATTTTTTACCCCTGAAGCAGCCAATCGTTGGCAGGTATTAAATGACTGCTTTACTGTATTGTTGCCATTCATGAATTTGAGCTGAATGGCAAGAGTGGGGCGGACCCTGCCCATTCGGCCCATCCTGGCCCCGATTTCAGAACAAACGGTCGGTTACCGGACCAGAGTGTGTGAAACCCAGTCATAGCACCTGATAAGAAAACGGCTCCGGCACCACCTTTTAACCGCTCATAATGCGTGGCCAGCGGTCATGCACGGCCTCTGCCAGTTCCGGTTCTATGGTAACGACGTAGATGCGGCGCTCCTGCCGGTGGCGGGCAACCAGGCCCTGGATCCATTGTCCCCGGGTCAAATCGTACCAATGGCTGTGACCCTCCAGGTCTTTCTCCATAAAACTCTTGACGGGTATTTTTACTGCTATCGGAAACCAGCGATCCCAGCGCCCGGCATAGATACTGTCCAGGCGGGCCCAGCCACCGAGAGGCAAGGTGCCTGTCTGTTTGTGGCGACGCCCCCACGCAAGGGTGCTGATCCCGCCGGCACGTTTCTTTACAGGGAGTTGTGCCTTCGGGTTCGGGAAATAAACCCGGATATCCTGGTCATTGATCGAATAATAGACGCCGCCGCACATGCCGTTCTCAGATAGTTTGCCGATGCCCGAAGGGTTTCCATGCCGGTGCAATGACGTTTGGCATGCTGGAGCGATTGAGTAGCCGTGCTGGTGCGAGTGCCAGCTCTCCGTAGCGCCGGTTGACGGCATCCATGACAGCATTCACCTCGTCGTGGGTGTCGTCCATGGCAGTAAATAACTCCAGTTGGCTACCACTGTCAATCGGGTCCAGCGCAGTGACCTGGACCTGATGTATGCCTTGTCCCCGCCAGTTTTCATCAAGCACGCTACGGCACAACGCCATAATCTGGCGGCCATCATTGGTCGGGAGGGCGCACTGCAACTTGCTGCCTGTCCAGCCTTCAGTTGTACGCAGACCTATCGAAAAAGTCCGTGCCTGCAAGCGATGGCGTCGCAGACGCGCGCCGACTTTTTCACTCATGTGCATCAGGTAGGTCAACAGCACGTCGGGATCGCGGGTACCCGGCGGTACAACCTTGCCATGACCGATCGATTTTGGTGCCGGCACGCCCTGTTGCAGGCCTGCAGGGTCCTGTCCCTGACACATATACCAGATACGCCGCCCCGGGTTGCCAAAGCGCCGTGCGAGGACGCTGACAGGCAGTTTTTTTACCTCGCCGCAGGTGTGTACCTCGTATTCGGACAGAAAACGACCGATGCCTTCTGCAATGCCGCACAGTTCGGTTACGGGCACGTCACGCAAACGTTCTTCGGCCTCCCACGGTGGAATCACGGTAAGACCATCCGGTTTATTCAGTTTGGCGGCAAACTTGGCGGTGGTCTTGTCGCCACTGATGCCAACCGAGCACAGGATCCCCGAGGCCTCGAATACTTTCTTTTTTACCAGCCGGGCAATCTGCGCCGGAGTACCCAGCAGGCGCTGGCAATGCGTAACATCCAGAAATGCTTCGTCCACCGAGAATACCTCGATATCCGGAGTGATGTCCTGTAACGCGTCCATAATGGCGGTTGATGTTGCCGCATAACGTTCAGGATGCGCTGGACACTGGATCAGTTCCGGGCATAGTTGACGGCCCTGTTTCAGACGCATGCCGGTCTTGATGCCATAGGCGCGGGCTTCGTATGAGCAAGTGATGATGCAGCTGCCCTGCAGGCCGTTGGTAATAGCGACCGGACGCCCGCGCCACTCGGCGTAGTCGCGCTGCTCAATAGAGGCGAAAAAGGCGTTCATGTCCACCAGAGCAATAGCACGGGGCCAGAATGCAGGTGAGCGAGTGGCCAGTGACATAAATATTATCCTGAGCGGGTGACTACAGAGGAAGTACTGTAAATGTATACAGTTGTCCTGGCAAGAGTGATGTATGAGAGTTCTTTGTAAATATGGTCGTGTTTGGGGCGTTCTTCCGTTAAGTGATTGTTTATATAAGCAGCTAAACGACCGGATTGGGTCGGGTCAGGTCCTTGTTGCCGGGATGGCCGATATACAGGTGCGGGTTGGCAGGAAAACGCCCCTTGCACTGGGCCGGACAGAGCGTTAAACAATCCCTGATTTTTCCAGAAAATCAACCAGCTGGTCTCCGTGCTGTTCGACCTGTTCCACTGAATCGTGCCCCCCTCCCTCGATTAAAAGCAGTTCAGGCTTTTTGCCACGACAATTGTTCCGGATCGCCTGCGCATCCGCAACTACGACCCCTGCATCTCCTGCGCTACGCATTTTTTAAAGCTAAAAATTGAACGACACTGACACACCCGAAACTCTGATATGATTATTGAGCATCTGTTGACCGGGTAAAGCCAAATGTCCAAGTCAAGGAAAAAGCTGAAACACGAAGCTGAATTACTCAAAGAGGCGATTCATGCCGGTATGGAGTATGGCGAAAAGCGTGGTGTAGTCGAATTTGAGCCGACCGATTCGGCCAATGAAAAGATTGAATACATCTACAAACTGCTGGTCCATGACAAGCTGATACAGCCGCTTGCAAAGGAAAACATTTCGTTACCGAATATGAAGCACAAGCTGGCGATCTGGATTTCCAGGCAATTGCCGGCGGGTCATCCACTGCTGGAATAATTCAGGGCATTTTTTCGATCAACGGGAACATCTGTTCGTTCTCGTAATTGACCCGCTCCCTGATCAGCCTGAATATCTCCCGGCTTTCCAGCAGCAATGCTCCGAGGCGCTGCTTCGCCCG